>CAIQOG010000102.1 GCA_903873355.1 uncultured Bacteroidales bacterium | reverse complement strand
CGATAGGGAGTTTCAATAAAAATCTGCGACTGATATTCGGAATAGGCTCTTGATTCCAGCTTTTTCAATGCTTTGGAGCGTTCGTCTGGCTGAATGGGTAAATAACCCACAAAAGCAAAGCTCTGTCCATTGAATCCTGAAGCCATTAGCGACAACAGAATAGACGATGGACCAACCAACGGAACGACTGTGAAGTTATTTCGCTGTGCAATGGCCACCACATCGGCACCCGGATCGGCAATAGCAGGACAACCGGCTTCCGAAAGTATGCCCATATCATTTCCGGCAAACATTGGTTTCAAAAAGCCGCTGATTTCCTCTGGCGAAGTATGCTGATTCAATATAAAAAAAGTCAAGGTGTCAATATCTATAACGGGATTGGCTTTCTTCAGAAAACGACGAGCCGTACGAACATCTTCCACGATAAAGTACTTCAAATCAGTAACAATCTGAGTATTTCGGGCAGGTAAAATACTGTCGAAAGCGCTTTCGCCAAGTGAGGTAGGTATAAGATAAAGACAATTCATAATTAATAATTCATAATGAATAAATATTGACAACTATCAATTTTCAACTGTCAACTGTTCTAACTCTTCATTCAGAATCTCCCATTCATAAACCTTTTGTTCCAGTTCGCGCTGTTTTTTCTGATAAAGAATAATATACTCATTGTCAGAGGCCTTTTCGGGCGATTGAAGTTGAATATCCATTTCCGCAATTTCAGATTCAAGCTTTGAAACCAGTTGTTCAACGTCTTCTACTGCTCTTTCAGCTTTTTTAATCTTACGACTAAGTTCTTTGCGTGCTTCGTAACTGAGTTTATTATCCGAAATGCTCTTATCTTTTTGCTCTGCAGCTGCTCTCAGACTGTTATTGACTTCCAGTTCGCGCAAACTATCCATTTTTTTGTATTGCAGAAATTCATAAATACCGCCCATGTGTTCACGAACTTTCTTATTGCCAAATTCGTAAACTTTATTCACAAGCCCGTCCAGAAATTCACGGTCGTGCGAAACCACGATAACAGTTCCATCAAAGGCTTTAATAGCTTCTTTCAAAACATCTTTTGAGCGCATATCCAGGTGGTTGGTAGGCTCATCGAGAATAAGCAGATTTACCGGCTCAAGCAACAATCGAATCATTGCCAAACGGCTTCGCTCACCACCCGAAAGCACTTTCACTTTTTTATCCGATGCTTCTCCTCCAAACATAAATGCGCCCAAAATATCACGTATTTTAGTACGTATATCGCCCACAGCCACATAATCAATAGTTTCGAAGACTGTCCGACTTTCGTCGAGTAACGAAGCCTGATTCTGAGCAAAATAGCCAATCTTCACGTTATGTCCGAGTTTCAATTTACCGGAATATTCTATCTCGTCCATAATACACTTAACCAGCGTACTCTTACCTTCACCGTTTTTGCCAACAAACGCCACTTTCTCACCCCGATTGATAATCATTCCTATATTATCAAGCACTAAATGTTTTCCATAAGCTTTTGATAAGTGTTCTATCTCGACAGGAATGCTTCCCGAACGCGGTGCAGGAGGAAATTTAAGATGAAGCCTGGAATTATCCTCCAAATCTACTTCCAGTCGTTCCAGTTTCTCAAGTTGCTTAACACGTGATTGAACCTGTATGGCTTTAGTAGCCTGATACCTGTAACGTGCAATAAATTCCTCCGTATCAGCTATCATTTTCTGCTGATTTTCATAGGCACGAACCTGTTGATCATGCCTTTCAACGCGTAATTGAATATATTTCGAGTAATTTACATTGTAATCGTAAATCTTTCCGAGCGAAATTTCTATGGTTCTGTTAGTTACTGCATCGATAAATGCGCGGTCGTGCGACACCAGAAGTATAGCAGAATTGGAAGTAACCAAAAAGTTCTCGAGCCACTGAATAGATTCAATATCAAGATGATTGGTAGGTTCGTCGAGCAGTAATACTTCAGGACGCTGTAACAGAATTTTAGCCAACTCAATGCGCATGCGCCAACCACCACTAAACTCCGAACATTGCCTGTCGAAATCAGTTCGAAGAAATCCTAAACCAAGTAAAGTTTTCTCTATTTCGGCATAGAAATTACCGTTACCTATAATCTGCAAATGTTCATTCTGGTGAGTGAGGTGATTTAGAAAATCGTGGTAATCATCGCTTTCGTAGTCAGTACGCTCTGCCAGTTCAATATTCATTCGCTCAATCTCATCCTGTAGGTCTGTAATATGTTCGAATGCTTTTTCAGCTTCCTGCATCACAGTAGTACCTTCGTTATGAATCATGTGCTGAGGCAGATAACCGATGGTAAGATCTTTGGGAATGGTTACACGTCCGCGGGTAGGTGGTTGTTTGCCTGCAAAAACTTTTAAGAGTGTAGTTTTACCTGCTCCGTTTTTACCAACCAGCGCAATTTTATCTTTGAAATTTACAAGGAAACTTATTTCGTCGAATAAGGGTGAACCTCCGAATTCAATGGTAAGTTGTTCGACAGAAATCATTTTTTCAGAAGTGTGCTAAATGCGTATAAACAATAATTACAATGAACCCTTAGATTCTTTTTCTATTTGCCGGTTTTTACGGTCAACCATTCTCCAGAGTATTTCAGTCAGAATAACGGCAAGAATAAATGCAACTAATGCTAATAAGCCGTTTGACCAGTTACGTCCTATTAATGCCAACGCAATAAATCCAATAGATACCAGCATTAAAACTAATGTTACCTGACGATGCTTTAAACCGGCTTTTAAGAGTAAATGATGAATGTGATTTTTATCAGGGTGAAAGGGTGAAACACCTTTTTTGATACGAGTCAGCATAACTCTTAATGTATCGAACAATGGAACAACAAGTAGACATATTGCTACTGCAGGTGCTGCATTTATGTGATATATATCTTTTATAAGAAATTTACCGGAATTCGCATTCATTTCACAGAACTCAAATACATAAAGGGTTATCATATAGCCTAATAATAATGACCCTGTATCTCCCATGAAAATTTTATTCTTCTTTCCAAACACATTATAAATAAAAAATACAACCAACGATCCGGCCATTGCATATGCAGATACAGCCAGATTTATAGAGTTCGTATTTCTGAAATATATTGCAAAAAACAAGGAATAAATAATGCCAAGTCCGGATGCAAGTCCATCAACGCCATCAATTAAATTCAAGGCATTTATTATTGCAATAAAAACAAAAATAGATAAAGTATAACTTACAAAATCGGGTAACTGATATATGCCAAGAAATCCATGGAGGCTGGTTAATCGTATATCGGAAACTACAATAAGAAAAAAACCGGAGACAAACTCTCCTATAAGTTTCCAGTGTGCTTTTATATCAATTAAATCATCAACAAATCCTACAATCAGGATAAAAAATACTCCGATAATTACAAATTGTAATTGATCTATAATACCATATGAGAAAAGAAAAACGGTTAGTAAAAAAGAAATAAATATATTAATTCCACCAATATTTGGAATAACACCTTCATGTGAAGTTCGTTTATTAGGTCTAACAACAAAGTTTCTTTTTTTAGCGATATCAATAACCAAAGGCATGAAGCAAAGACCAATAACAAAGGAAATAATGATTGACAATTCGGGGTATCTCGTTATGAGATTAATTAAATAATGCATTTTTTAAAAATTATCGATTAAACATCCAACCGTTCGTATTGTGAGTTTTTACTCACAAATTCAGGAACAATTTTTTTCATTAACGAAACAGTCAGAAAATCTTTACACAGTGTACTATACTGAATTAATTCATCTATCTGCAAGGATACAGAGTCAAAATTGTACTCCTGAACCTTTGCAATCATAATTTTCGGGTTATGGGTTTGGGTGGTTATTTCTTTGTGGTTTAACAGTTCTTCATATAATTTCTCACCCGGTCTTAATCCGGTAAATTCTATTTTAATATCAACTTCCGGTATAAATCCCGCCAATCGAATCATTTTGCGGGCAAGATTTACTATTTTTACCGGACTGCCCATATCAAATATAAATATTTCGCCACCACGTCCCATAACACCTGCTTCTAGTACAAGCATACAAGCTTCGGGTATGGTCATAAAATAACGGATTATTTCAGGATGTGTGACAGTTACTGGACCACCTTTTTCTATTTGATTTTTGAAATGAGGTATAACAGAACCGTTTGAACCCAGCACATTACCAAATCTTGTGGTAATAAATTTTGTGGTAGTATTATCTTGTTTTTGTAATTTTTTATATAGAGATTGAACGTAGATTTCAGCAATTCTTTTGGATGCACCCATTACATTAGTTGGATTTACGGCCTTATCAGTCGAAATCATAACAAATCGTTGCACTTTATACTTTATGGCCAAATCAGCCAGTATTTTAGTGCCACACACATTTACCAATATACTTTCCACCGGATTGTCCTCCATCAATGGCACATGTT
>CAIQOG010000101.1 GCA_903873355.1 uncultured Bacteroidales bacterium | reverse complement strand
GAATTATCAAAAAAAGAAATAATATTTAATAACTCCGATTTTGGACATTTCGTAAATCAATTAAAATCATATACATCATTATCGGATGAGGATTTTGAAAAAAAGAAATTAGAGTGCATAAATAATAATATAAAAAAATGTGAATTTGGCTCTGCATTTAAAGAAAAAATTGAGAAAAATGGATTATACAATCTAAAATCATTTTGTCCTTTACTTAGAATTATTGTTTGCACCAACATTGAAATACCCAAAGAACTAATAAATGCACCTATAGTTATTATCCCAACAGAACTTGGATTTGTCGGCACAAAATTGTGCATTTCAAAAGCTATGATAATATACTTAAATGATGATATAAGTTATCTTATGCAATATTTTCTAAAAGATGGTATGTATTCAGACAACACAATCGATACAAAAGGAAATATATCTATTTGTAAAGGGCAAATCCAAATTAAAAAAACTTCTGACAAATATTTATTTAATAGCAAAGCACATACTCCACGGGGTGTAACTGACATAGTTTTAGTTCCAATGAATACAGGAAAATATAGAAAAGGGAAGTGTTATTATTCTTTTTGGACCAATGATGACAAAAGCATCGAAGATCCCATAAAAAAACTAACCAAATCAGAAGTTAGTAAAACCATTGAAGAACGACTGAAATTTCCAAATTAAACTTTCAAGAATAATCCCTCCCCTCCCCCGGCTGAACCTCCCCAGAGCTTCAGCCGTTTTTCTTTCCTCCCTCCGCCCCGGGCGCAAGTATGCCGGAGATTCATTTCTTCCTAGCGCCTCAAGCGCAAGCACCAACTAAACTAAATTCATGATTGCGCCTCGGGCGCAAGCTTGCCCCGAAAAAAATTCATTGTTGCGCCTGCGGCGCATGTCCCAACTGAAAATATTTTGCCTTTGCGCCCTAAGCGCATGCCTGCATGAAAAATATTTTGAACTTACGTCCTTAACTTAACCGTTTAACTATCAATCAGTTAAATTAAAGTAGAAATAGTTGACGAAAAAAGTTTGTGTTTTTCTTAAAATTAATTTGAATTTTAGACTAAAATTTCAAAGATTATTTATATTTTTGTGTTAATAATTTTCTAATACAAACAAAATAACTTGAATTTTTATGAAAGTATCTATTTTTCGTGTGAAGTTGAATCATTTGTGGAATAGCGAGTATTCCATGTTCGTAAGTCAGTTGGTAGCCATTTTTCTGAAGTATAACCCAGAGGCTTTGCATCTCAAAAAAACGTTTGAACGGCTAACGGCATTAATGCCCCAACTGGCAAAAGTCAAAGCGCAGGAGTTGAGCAATGCGCTTAGTAATAAACTGGTGGATTTAGACAATGAGCGCGATGCGCTTTTCAATGCCATAGTGGCTCAGGTAAAAAATATGGGCAAACTGAATATGGCTTCCATAGCACCTCACGTGGTGGTGATGAATCGTTTTCTGGATATTCACGGTCGCGATATTGCATCTGCAAATTATAATGCTGAAACCAAACGCATAAACGATATGCTGGCTGATTTCAGCGCCAAAGAAGATGTAAAAGCTGCTGCTGACGGCTTGACACTAACGGTTTTCTTCGAACAACTGGCTAATGTAAACACACAATTTGCTAACTTGTTTCTGCAACGTACCGAAGATGATGCGGCAACCGAAACCGTTGATGCCCGTGCCATCCGTACTGAAACCGACAAAGTATTGATTGCTTTCTTTGATGCCTTTGAGTTTTGCAGTTCGGAATATGAAGAACTTGACTATCAAACTCCGGCAAACGAAATGAACAACCTTATTTCGTACTATAAAACCCAACTCAAAGCACGTGCCACGCGCCGAAGTAGCGGAAAGGAAGTACATACCGAAACTCCGATAGTTACACCGGCATAATTCAAAACTCTTTTGGATACTCCGTACTCCAAAAGGTTTTGGTTATAAATAAAGCGAGCTGATTCAAATTGAATCAGCTCGTTTCTGTATATCTGAATGGTGATTTTAAATTTTCTTTACCCGGACGGCATTCATGCCTTTCAGTCCGCGTTCAAGTTCAAAAGTAACGGTGTCGCCTTCTTTTACATCCTGAAGAAGCCCTTTTACGTGAACAAAGAATTTTTCCTGTGAGCTGGTTTCCTTGATAAACCCGAAACCTTTGGAGGAGTCGAAATAGTCAATTTTCCCGGTACGTTCGGTGGGTTCAGCCACATCTTCGCGGCGTGCCACGCCAATTTCAATCGTGTTTACATCCACTTTTGTTTTACGGGTTGGATCCGGCGGAGTATCGGTAATACGTCCAAATTCATCCACATAGGCAATCATGCTATCCAAACCGCCATCGCCACTTTGTTTGCGTTCTTCTTTTTTAAGAACTTTATCCTGTTTTTTCTTTAAACGTTTCTTTTCTTTGTCTTGTTTGTTGAAAGTGGTTTGCGATTTTGCCATTAATTGTGTGTGGTTTTATTAAAATTGAGTTTAATGTTAGAGTGTGCAAAGATACGCTAAATAATTGATAAAAAGGTCATCTGCTTTATTTGTACCTGAAATAATCTTGTTTCTCTGTCTACTCGTTTCCTCGTCTGCATGTTACTTGTTTACTATAAAAATATGTATCTTTGTGCTTCAAAAATGTTTCACCTTCAAATGATACAAAAACATGAAAAAAATAGTATTCACTTTAACCCTTGGAATCCTGCTTATGGGATGTGTAAAATCAGATAATCCGTTTTTCGAAACCTACAAAAATAAATACGGTGCTCCGCCATTCGATAAGATTAAGAATGAGCACTATATGCCCGCTTTCAAAGAAGGTATCAAACAGCATCAGGCCGAAGTGGATGCCATTGCCAACAGCACAGAAGCTCCAACTTTTGCCAACACCATTGAAAAACTGGAATTCAGCGGCGAGTTACTGAAAAAAGTTTCGTCGGTATTTTTCAATCTCTATTCCTGCAATACCAACGACGGAATGGAGAAAATTGCCAACGAAATATCGCCTGTTCTGTCCGAGCATAACGACAATATCTTTCTGAACGAGAAACTTTTCAGTCGGGTGAAAACCATTTATGAAAACCGCACGAAACTCGGTTTGACTGCCGAACAACTCCGCTTGCTGGAAAAATACCATCGCAATTTTATCCGCAGCGGTGCAGCATTGAATCCGGAGCAGAAAACCAAACTGCGTGCTATCAACAAAGAACTCGGGCTGGCACAGTTGGCATTCGGAAAAAATGTGCTGGACGAAACCAATGCTTACCAGAAAATAGTTACAAACAAAGCTGAATTGGCCGGATTGCCCGAAAGTGTGATTCAGGCTGCTGCCGAGGCTGCCAAAGAAGCTAAAATGCCCGGAAAATGGTTGTTTACAACCCAGAAAGCCAGTTTTATTCCGGTGCTTCAATACAGCGAAAACCGCGAACTTCGCAAGGAACTGCTCATGGCATATACCACCCGTGCCAATCATAAAAACGCCAGCAACAATGATGCAGTGATTAATAAAATAATGAAACTGCGCACCCAAAAAGCACAACTGCTGGGCTTTGCCACTTCGGCCGATTTTATTCTGGACGACACCATGGCCAAAACACCGAAAGCAGTTTATGATTTGCTGAACACGGTTTGGACTCCGGCTGTGGCCAAAGCTAAAGAAGAAGCTGCCGAACTGCAAAAACTGATGGATGCCGAAGGAAAAGGCCAAAAACTGGAACCGTGGGACTGGTGGTATTATTCCGAAAAACTGCGCAAAGCAAAATATGACCTCGAAGAAGAAGTGCTTCGCCCTTATTTCAAACTTGAAAATGTGCGTCAGGGAGTATTCGATTTAGCCTCAAAGCTCTACGGTCTGAAATTCAAAAAACTAAGCGATATGCCGGTTTACGACCCGGATGTGGAAGTATTTGAGGTGAGCGATGCCGATGGTTCGCTGATTGGAATTTTGTATACCGATTATTTCCCCCGTGCCGGAAAACGTGCCGGTGCATGGATGAATAACATTGATGATCAATACATAAAAGATGGCAAAAACCACCGTCCGATTATCTGCAATATTGGCAATTTCACCAAACCGACCAAAGATAAACCTTCGTTGCTGAACATGGACGAGGTGGAAACACTTTTCCACGAATTTGGTCATGCACTGCACGGATTAATGACTCAATGTACCTATCCCGAACTTTCCGGTACAAACGTTGCCCGCGATTTCGTGGAACTGCCCTCACAGGTAATGGAAAACTGGTGCTGGGAACCTGAAGTAATGAAAACCTATGCCCGTCATTACCAGACCGGTGCTGTGATGCCAAAAGAATTGATGGATAAAATTCAGAAAGCAGGTACGTTCAATCAGGGTTTTATCAACACCGAATTACTGGCTGCTTCGTTTCTCGATATGGATTATCACATGATGAAAGACACAGCGAATTTCGACGTAACGGCTTTTGAGAATGCATCACTTGCTAAAATCGGCATGATTCCTCAAATCATTGTTCGTTACCGCAGTTCATATTTCAACCATATTTTCAGTGGTGAGTATTGCGCCGGATATTATAGCTACACCTGGGCAGCCGTGCTGGATGCTGATGCATTTCAGGCTTTCAAGGAAACAGGCGATGTTTACAACCCGAAAGTTGCTACTGCTTTCCGCAAGAAATTACTTGAACGGGGCGATTCTGACGACCCGATGAAGCTTTATCGTGACTTCCGTGGCTCAAGCCCAAATCCGGATGCACTGTTGAAGAGAAGAGGATTGAAATAGTTGATAGTTTATAGTTGGTAGTTTAATGAGGATTACGCTGAGAAGTTTTATTGTTCCAAGCATTCCACTGGCGGTGTTGTTGGTGATTGGGTGCATGCTTTTATGGTTATCCGATTTTGGGTTTAGTGGCTTTCATTTACCACTTGTTCAGTCGGGTAGTCAGGGTGATTTTATAGCCTCTTTAGTTGGGAATTCATTGATAACAACGATTATCATATTTTCGGTTACCTTATTAAATGCGTTTTTATTAGCCCAGATAAACAACAAATTCACGATTATCCGGATTCGCACCTTCTTACCTATTCTGATTTTTCTGCTGTTGATGGCCGCATGGTATCCAACTCATACTCAGATTAGTCCTCATATAGCTTTGACTTTGTCTATATTAGCCGTGTTCAACTTTTTCAATATGTTGCGCAACAACAAAGCCTCTGAAGAGGCCTTTCTGGGATGTTTACTGATAAGTGTAAGTAGTCTGATTATCAATGAGTATATTTTTCTGATTCCGGTTTGCTGGATAGGATTTATCATTTTTCAGAGCTTGTCGTTACGGACATTTCTGGCTTCTGTCATGGGAGCTTTAGCGCCCTGGGTTCTGTATATTTCAATTATTTACCTTATTAATCCAAATACAAATTTATATAACCTGTTTTCGGTTAATATTAATTTCGGGATTAATTTCGCTTCATTTTCATTGATTCAGTTTATTTACGGCGGAGCAATGATTCTGATATTTATTTTTGGCCTAATCGGACTGATTTCCATGTCGAGAAGCGATGCTATTCAAACCCGAAATAAACTAAACTTTCTAATGCTACTTATTTTTTCATTAGTTGTATTATCAGTTATTTTCATGAATCATCTGACTGTATTTCTTCCTTTGATAGCATTTATTTACGCTCTGTTATTGTCGCACCCACTCACGTTGAATCAGAATAATAACTTTAACGGACTTTTATTTATCATATTCATTACCTTAAATTTGGCTTTCATATTCCTAAAAAACATCTCCCTCTAAATGAGTATATTCATGGAGTTGGGCTATATCGGCCTTTTTCTTGCCTCTTTTCTTGCAGCAACTGTCGTTCCGTTCAGTTCCGAAATCATTTTCTCGGCTATGGTTTTTGGTGGTTTAGACCCCTGGACTTGCGTCTGGGTAGCTACACTTGGCAATTGGTTGGGTGGAATGACAAGCTACTATGTCGGTTTATTGGGAAAAATTGAATGGATTGAGAAATATCTCGGCGTAAAAAAAGAGAAAATGGAAAGTTATACCGTACGGATTCAGAAATACGGTGATTGGTTTGCTTTTTTCTCTTTCGTGCCGTTTATAGGCGATGTGATTGCCGTTGCAACCGGGTTTTTTCGTTGTAACTGGTGGAAAGTGGCGATTTCGATGTTGATAGGTAAATTTGCACGTTATGTTATTTGGATGTATTTTAATGGAATGTTTATCAAATAGTCATGGTTAAGTTCAGATACACACTTATTGTTATCCTTCTGCTTGGAGCTACAATTGCATCTGCCAATAAAGAGCTGAAAATAATTGATAGAAAAGTTCACTTTGGAATGAGAGCAGCTTTCAACAGAACCATAGAAGCTATTATTATTCATTCTGTTTTCAATAAATCCGGAAGTGATAAATATTGTATCAGCAGAATTATCAACCAATTCCATCATTACCATGTTAGTTCACATTATCTGATAGCCCGAAATGGTAAAATTATCAGACTGGTAAACGAAAAAGATATATCCTTTCAGGCCGGTAAAAGTTGTCTTCCAGATGGACAAACATCTGTTAATCAATGTTCCATTGGAATTGAGCTTGTAACCACAGATGATGTTTCGGACAAGCCTACCGAAAAGCAGATTAATTCATTAACCGCTTTGGTAAAAGACATTCAGCGCCGACACAATATTAAATATGTTCTGCGCCACAGTGATATTGCACCTGAGCGGAAAACAGATCCATGGAATCTGAATTGGGAAGAATTTCAGAAAGTGATATCGAACTGATTACCGGCGGATTCTGATCTGGATTGCATTTTCAATCGGTTGTTCACTGAAGAAAATCAGGTAACCACCACCGCCAGCTCCACTCACTTTCCAACCCAAAACATTTGGCTTGTAAACTGCAATCTGAGCCAGAATATCTGGAGAAACCATGTTGGGGAACATGGCTATTTGTGCTTCAAAACTTTCTGTCATGTGTTTTCCTACAGCTATGGCATCCTTTTGTTGAAGGGCTTTCCAGCAGCTTTCAGTTGCTTCACTGAGTTTCTTAGCACCAACTTCATCTATATTTGTATTAGCCAACACATCATAATTGTCGTGTCGTGGATAAAGTGGAATCATCCAAATCCGTTGTTCAATCCATTCGAGCAATTCACCAACCAGAATGCTTTGTATATCTTCCGGCCAGTAACCACCATCGTAGAAATACTTATTCAATCCAGGCATGGTAATTCCCAATGAATCCTGCGAACCGCTCACATATTTTGTTCCGG
>CAIQOG010000100.1 GCA_903873355.1 uncultured Bacteroidales bacterium | reverse complement strand
TTTTTCTTTTTTTATGTAAAACAATTCTATATCTTTGCTCAAAATCAATATTTAATAATTAAAATATTGAGTTTTTTGAAGTTAAAAATCATTGCTGTGGATAATAATTCCACTTTTTTATGTGTAAATAATTGATCAACAGGAAATAAGAAAGATGATCAGTGCTATTAACGAATTGATCTTATATATTGCATTTTTTTAATATTATGGACTATCAAGAAAAAACGAAAGACGAGCTTTTAAAAGAACTATTGCTGCTGAAAGCAGAAAATGAAAGACTAAAGTCTGCTCCAAATGCAGCTTACAACGAAACTGAAAATATCCATCAGAGCGAACTGAGGTATGAACGTTTCTTTGAAGACAATCATTCAACCATGCTTTTGGTTTATCCTGAAACAGGTGAAATCAAAGATGCAAATCCTGCAGCCTGCCAGTTTTATGGCTGGACACGAGCAGAGATGCAAAAAATGAACATTGCTGACATAAATACGCTGTCGATGCAAGAAATAAAGGCTGAAATGCAAAATTCAATTTCAGATAAAGGAAGACAATTTTTTTTCAAACATCGGTTGGCAAATGCGGAAGTAAGAGATGTAGAAGTATATTCTGGTCCGATAATATTCGATAATGTAACTTATTTGTATTCCATCATACATGATATATCAGTTAGTAAACAATCAGAGGAAAAACTAAGATTAAACGAAGAAAGATACCGGAATATATTCGAAACGGTACAGGATGCATATTATGAATCATCACTTGACGGAATTTTACTTGACATTAGTCCATCCATCGAAACTATTTCCAGGGGACAACTTACCCGCGATGAATTGATTGGAAAATCCATGGTGGGTATATATGCTGATCCCGAAGCACGTGCCAAATTATATTCCCAATTATTGTCGCTGGGCAAAGTGATTGATTATGAGTTAATGCTGCTAAACAAAGATGGGTCAGTTGTTCCGGTTGCAATTTCAACGACTATTATAAAAGATGCAGAAGGAAGTCCGTTGAAGATAACCGGGAGCATGCGTGATATTTCGGAACGGAAACTGGCAGAAGAGAAAATCAGGCAAAGCGAAGAGAAACACCGAAAGGATTTATTACTACTCAATTCCATTTTTGAAAGTCCTGTAAATATTATCGTTTTCTCGCTCGATACAAACTATTGTTATTCAGCCTTTACAGACTTCCATGCCCAAACTATGAAACATATTTGGGGTGTTGATATTCACGTTGGAATGAATATGCTAGAACTGATTGCTAATTCAGACGACAGAGAAAAGGCTAAAATAAACTTTGATAGGGCTTTAAACGGAGAAAATTTTATTCTGACCGAAGAATATGGCGATGATGTATTATACAGAACTTATTGCGAAAATTATTATAGTCCCGTCAAAAACAGTTTGGGTGAAATTTCGGGTGTTTCAGTATTTGTTATTGATGCAACCGAACGAATGCAAACTACTAAAAGTCTTGAACATAGCGAAGAACGATTCAGTCAGGTTGTGGCTCAAAGTCATGAAGTAGTTTGGGAAGTAAATACAGAAGGATTATATACATACATTAGCCCGATAGCTTCAGAAATATATGGGTATT
>CAIQOG010000099.1 GCA_903873355.1 uncultured Bacteroidales bacterium | reverse complement strand
CCTGTGGGGAAATCAGAAAATGGCCATAGCTACCCCAACCAGTACCACTTACATGCAGCTGTCCAAACCCAATAATAGGGAAACGTGGGTCGTAACCATCGTGTCCGCCATATCGATCTTTGGGTCACGTAAAGTTTGTGGTGATGGATTTATACTCCCGTAAGGCATCATTGGACCAATTACACAATTGTTTGTACGATTATCAATAACGCCAATAATCGTATTTACAAAATCGACAGGTTCAGTAGCTGGAACTATTAAAGTCCTCACAAAAAACACAATTAAAAGTATAATTTTCAATCCCCAAACTTTTATTTTCATAAATGTTATTCACTTCATAGTATTGATTGCCACAAAAGTAGTCCTTTATTAAAGCAATAAAGGACTAGTAATTGTTGATAGATGTCTGAATTTTTGTCGAATCTGATATATTTCCATTTGACGATGACTAAAAATACTTAGGTATTTGTATTTTTGTGAACTTAAATTTAATACTAAAGTTATAATGAAAAAACACATTGTTATATTCATCCTTATTCTTCATTGTTTTCCATCTTATAATCAAACACTTAGATTTAATAAAATAACCTCTAACGAAGGGCTGAGTCAGAGTGAAGTCTATTCATTTCTGAAAGACCGTCAGGGATTTATGTGGATTGGCACGCTTGATGGTTTGAATCGATACGATGGTTATAAAATTACGAAATACAATGTGGGTTTAGATAAACACTCAAGTTTATCAAACAATACGATTCATTCATTAGCCGAAGACCATAATGGACGAATATGGATTGGTACAGATGATGGATTGAATGTACTAAACACAGAAAATCAACAACTTTTTAAAATTCAACTGCCGATAACTTCAAAAATATTTGTCAAAATATTTGATCTTTTTGTAGATAAAACTTTGCTTTGGATTTCAACAAATCAGGGATTATTTCTATCAGATATCAGTTCGGATAATTTTACAACTATAGAGAAAAATACTATTGGAATTAATAATTTAGGTAGTGTAAATATCAAAAACAGGTTTGTGTCTCGTACAATCAGACTTTCAAATGGGATATATTGCTGTGCTCTTCCTAATTCAATACTTGCTTTTCATTACGACAAATCCAAAAAGAAATGTAATCTCATTACGCTTTGTCCTGAATTCTCAAATTTAGGCGCATCACATATAATTGAAGACAAAAATAATAATTTATGGTTCAGCAATGTCAATATACCAGAAAGCGGGCTTTACAGATTTAATATTGAAAGAACTGAACTTACACATTTTACAAAATCAAACAGTCCTCTGTCATCCAATCGCATTTCAGCAATGGCTTTGGACACAGTAGGTAATGTATGGCTGGGAACGATTGATAATGGGTTAATCCGTATTAATGCCGGAAACACTTCTGCTAAAATCTTTCCTGTAGATATTTTTAAAAATAATATCTATAATCCAAAAAGTATTAATTCTAATTTAATTTATTCGCTTTATGCTTCAGCAGACAATCAATTATGGGTAGGAACAATTGGTAGTGGGGTCAATTTTCTAAATCTCAAACAAAAAAACTTCAATCATTACATTATTCCACCTTTTGAAAACGAAAAATCTGTTCATTCCAATTTTATTCGTTCTGTTTTTCTCGACAATAACAATTGTTTATGGATCGGCACTCACAATAATGGTCTTTTCTTACTGAACCGCCGAACTGGGCAGTATAAAAAGATTGGATTCGACACCCAGATTATTTTTCATATCGAATGGTTTGACTCTAACACTTTGTTTGTCAGCACTTCAACCGGAACTTATTTAGTTGGCCTCGAGGGTAGGATTACCGCAGTTGGTGACATTAACAGAGCTTGTTTTTACAGTCGTAAAGTTTCACAAAACATTGTTTTTGTAGGTGGTATTCTCGGATTATACCGTTTGGAATTCAAAAACAAAAAAGTTATACGCTTGGATAATTATAATAGTAATAGTTCAACACTAAAAATTTCATATGACAATTGTCGTATTATACATCTCGACAAACTCCGAAATAGACTTTGGGTAGGTACCGAAGGAGGTGGGTTGAATATAATCACCTTGAATAATGCTTATGAACCTATAAAATGCAGCGTGTACAAAAAAGAGGATAATGCTATTAGCAGTAATTATATTCGCAGTATTTGCCAAACCGATGAAAATACTTTTTGGATAGGTACTCATCTTGGGCTAAACTGCTGTTCTTATTCCAATAACTCACATAATTTATCTTTTAAAAGATATTTTATATCCGATGGACTGCCAAATAATATGATTCAAAGCATAACTTTCGACAGCAATAAAGTTTTATGGATTGGGAGTAATTCTGGTCTGACAAGATTTGACACAAAAAAAGAAAAAATGAATTCGTACAGTGCTGCTGATGGACTTCAAAGCAACGAGTTTTCTGAACACACTTCATTCAGATCACAAGATGGTGAGTTGTTTTTTGGAGGAATCAATGGTGTTAATTCATTTTACCCCGAGAATATTAAAAGTATTAACCTGAATCCCGGTGTAGCCCTCACAGACTTTTATTTGTTTAACGAAAAAATCACTCCTCAAACACCCATAAAAGGACGTGTATTACTTGAAAATCCGATATTTCTAACAAATAAAATCAACCTCAAAGCAAAAGAAAATAATTTCAGGTTTGACTTTTCGTCGATGAACTTTCAGACTCCTGAAAACATTAAATATGCTTATATGCTTGAGGGTTACGACAAAAAATGGAATATTAGCGAAGGTGGAAGTCATACCGCTACTTACACCAACTTAATGCATGGAACATACACTTTCAGGGTAAAATCAACCAACGATGATGGTGATTGGAGCAATAATGAAAAAGCAATCATTATTCATATAGCTACTCCTTTCTATCTTGCCTGGTACGCTTTTCTGTTTTATATCATAGCTGTGGGGTTAATCATATTTTATTTTACACGCTATTCGATGATTAAAATTGCTACCAAACAACAAATTATTCTGGATGCAGAACATAACCAACGATTACATGAGCTTGATATGATTCGGACACGATTCTTCATTAATATTTCGCATGATCTACGAACACCATTGACGCTTATTGCGGGACCATTAGAACAAATTTTAAAAAATTCCGAATATCCAAAAACACTTAAAAATCAGTTAAGTATGGTGTACCGAAATGCAACCAAACTGAAATATCTGATTGAACAATTGCTTGATTTCCGAAAAGTTGAAGTTGGTAAACTTGTTGCATCGTATCGAAAAGTTGAACTGAACAAGTTTGTAAAAGAAGAAGTCGATCATTTTGATTTTATTTTGAGAGATAAAGGATTAGACTTACTTTATGATTTAAAAAAAGAAAGTATAAACACCAATATCGATACCGAAAAAACAGCTAAAATAATTTTCAATCTGTTATCAAATGCTGTAAAGTACACTAAACAAGGGTATATTGAGATAGGTATTGATACTTGTGAAATGGGTAATCCTGCAAAAGAGTTTGCTAAAATCTGGGTTAAAGATACAGGGATTGGTATTAAAAATGAAAAAATTGACCGGATTTTTGACCGCTTTTTCAATGATTCACAAAGTGCTACCGATAGTAGTTATGGCATTGGACTTTCGCATTGTAAAGATTTGATTGAAGTTATGAAAGGCAGTATTACTGTTGAGAGCATACAAGGCAATGGCTCAACCTTTACAGTATATTTACCAATGGAGTTGGATAAAATCGAACAGACAATTGAAGCTATTCCGGCAATAAAAAATAAAGTAATTAAAGAGAATTTTACAGATAATAATGAAGAAATCACTGCTGTGAAACTTACTAAGCTTCAAACAGTATTAATTGCCGAAGACAATCCTGAAATGAGAGAATACATCAAAAGTTGTTTGTCAGAGCAATATAATATTCTTGAAGCCGAAAATGGAGCTGATGGTTTTGATCTTTCAAAGAAAAAAATGCCTGACCTTATTGTGAGTGACTATGTGATGCCAATAATGAATGGAATTGAATTTTGCGAGAAGATTAAAACCACACTTGAAACAAGCCATATACCGGTTATTCTTCTTACTGCACGAACAGATAACGAAATAAAACTTAAAGGTTTAGAAACAGGTGCTGACGATTATATTTCAAAACCTTTTGAAACGGATTATTTACTTACTAAAATTAGAAGTTTAATAAAAAATCGCGATTCATTACGTCAATTATTTCAAAATAATATTGTTTTTGAACCGTCAAAAATAACAGTTACATCAACAGATGAGAAGTTTTTAAATGATTTGATGAAAGAAATTGAAAAGGGAATCCCTGATTCTGATTATACAGTTGATAATCTTGAGAAAGAAATGTCTATGAGCCACGCCAAATTCTATAACAAAGTAAAAAATCTAACAGGGCTTTCCGGCAAAGAATTACTTCAAGACTTCAGATTAAAACGTGCAGCACAAATTATTACAGAGAATGATGTTAGTGTAGCTGATGTTTGCTATATGGTTGGTTTTTCAGATCCAAAGTATTTTAGTGCTTGTTTTAAAGCAAAGTTTAAAGTTACACCTACGGAATATAAAGCAAACTACAAAAATGGTTCTTCTCAACAGTAACATTGTATATTATATTCTTAAAAACTTCCTGTCACCTGTCAGGAAGTTT
>CAIQOG010000098.1 GCA_903873355.1 uncultured Bacteroidales bacterium | reverse complement strand
GCAGGATAAGCCACATCTTCATCCTCTTCGGTAAGCTGGGTGAAGCGAATTCCCCCTTCTTCGGGAACTGATGTTAGCTGGTAAGCTACTTTTTGAACCGTGCAGCTGGCTAAAAACAGCGGAATCATAAGAGTCAATAGTCTTTTCATAAGAGCATCTTTTTAGTTTTCTCCTATTCCCAGGAAGAAGTTTTAAATGACGGCTAAAAAAACGAGGGAATTTGAATCCTATATTTTTATAGAATTATCCGTTTTTTTATACAATAAATGCTGACTACCTATTTGAACGACCTGCTCTGGAAATCCAGGCCGTGTTCACTGAATCAAATATTGAAAAACAAGAATAAATTACCTGGCAGTAATGTGAGTACCTTTAATCTATAACGTGCTTTTCGTAATTGGAGATATGGTAATATGCACCTATGTAACAACAAATATATGTTTTTTGTTTGAATAAACGAAGACTCACATTTATAATTCTTACTTCCGGGGATTGACATTTTATTAAACTAATTCCTCCCTGTTATAGTTTGGCTGACAGGGAATAAAAAAAAAGAGGCTAAAATGCCTCTTTTGTAAGTGGAAACCAGGTTCTCCTGAATCTTGATGGCACGTTCCAGCAGTAGCTAAAACAGCAGTAGCAATAAATTAGTTTTTGATAAATTCAGCATTGGCGATGATCAGCACTTCGTCGCTAACAATAGCCTCTGGAACACTGCTTCCGATTCCGAAATCCGAACGTTTCAGTTTTCCGCTGATTTTAAAACCGGCAATTTCTTTTTTACTCATAGGGTTTACACCTGTGCGGGCAACAGCAATCAGGGTAACCGGCTTTGTAATACCGTGCATGGTCAGGTTGCCTTTTACAACATATGTATTGGCCGCCTTTGCTTTTTTAAAATAATTACTTTTAAATGTAAGCACCGGATATTGCGCTGCATCGAAGAAATCAGGCGATTGAAGATGTCCATCTCTTTTTTCGTTATCCGTATTGATCGAATTGGCATCAGCTGTCATTTCAACTACAGCATCGGTAAAATCAGCTTTGGAAGTTGTAAGCGTTGCAGTAGCCTTCTTAAAAGAGCCTTCTACATCTGAAATCATCATGTGTGTTACACTGAAACCAACTTTGGCATGAGCACTATCGTACGACCATGTTGTGTTGGTTACAACTGTGAACGAAAAGAAAACGGCAACTATAGCCAGGGTGGCAAATAAGGTAATTTTTTTCATTTTTTACGATTTTAAAGTTTAGAAATGTTTATAATGGAAGCGGCAAAGGTACACTCAGCTCTATTGCACAGGGTAACAGTTTCAGGAAGAAGTGTGGTACTTTCAGGAAATCAGGAAAGCATAGTACTTTTTAAACCTAAATGATTTTCTTGCGTAAGTGATAACCCCAATCTGCAATTTCCGGAATATAATTCTTTGATATACAGAGATTTGATTTATATGAATTGACTTAGAAAAGCAACTGGTAGCTCACTTTCAAAAGCCAGACAGTAAACTGTAAATTCTTGTTCTAATGGATCCTAATGTTGCCATAAGTATATGCTTTCTTAGAAGGGACCGGCATAAGAAAAATACGTTTGCGGTTCTTTGACGGAGATATGTGCGATTTACGAAGTGGGTATAAACCCTATAGATTGGTATACCTCTTAAATCAAAAATTGTTATTCCTTGTTCGATATTCAAAAGGACTGACAGTTTTAAAAATTTAATCATAAAATTTAGTACCTAAAATTGATAAAAACTACTTTCAAGCATTAAGACCCTGTATTCCTGTCACATTGAGCGAAGTCGAAATGCACTCGTTCAACGCTAAAACGAAAATATTGAGATGATTTAGTGGGCTTCGACTCCCCTTCGG
>CAIQOG010000097.1 GCA_903873355.1 uncultured Bacteroidales bacterium | reverse complement strand
TGATTTATTGATTGATTTGACCGTAAAGCCTTATTTAATAACACTTTACCTTGCTGTTTATGCTCACGCAAGTTTTAAAGTTGGTATCCACAAAACAGATTTTAATATCTACGATTTTGTGTTGGATCTTGAAGGCATAATGACCCCTCCTGAAAATTCTGATCCCGATGTACCTTTCGAACATCCGGTTGACGAAACTTTCATTTACAATCAAGTAATTTTTTACCTCAAAAGTATACAATCTAAAGATTAAAACTGTACTTTTGCACCCGAATTGTAATTTATCAGATGATTAATAGCAGATTAAAAGGAATGGGCGTTGCGTTGATAACACCATTCAAAAGTGATGAATCAATAGACTTTGATGCGTTGGCTCGTGTAGTTGAACTTCAAATTAAAAGTGGCACAGATTATTTAGTAGTTTGTGGCACAACTGCCGAGACGCCTACACTTACCGAAGAAGAAAAAGAAGAAATTACATCTTTCATAATACAATGTAATAATGGAAGATTGCCTGTAGTTCTTGGCGTTGGTGGAAACAATACCAGAGCGGTTGTTGAAAAATTACAGAAATCAGATTTTACAGGTATTGATGCTATTTTGTCTGTAACTCCATATTACAACAAACCTTCTCAGGAAGGACTTTATCAGCATTATGCTGCTATTGCCAAAGCAAGTCCGCTACCTGTGATTTTATATAATGTTCCTGGACGCACCGGCGTTAATATGACTGCCGATACAACCTTGCGTTTGGCTAAAGAATTTCGTAATATTTGTGCGGTAAAGGAAGCTTCCGGTAATTTTACTCAAATCGATGATATTATTAAAAATAAGCCAAAAGATTTCATGGTAATTTCAGGCGATGACGGCATTACTTTTCCATTGATTACGCTTGGTGCAGTGGGAGTTATTTCAGTTATTGGCAATGCTTTTCCAAAGGAATTCAGCCGGATGGTACGGTTGGCTCTTGAGGGTGATTATGCCAGTTCACGACAAATTCATCACCGCTTTACCGAATTGATTGAATTGCTTTTTGTGGAAGGAAATCCGGCAGGAGTAAAAAGTATGCTGGCTGTTATGGGGCTGATTGAAAATAAATTACGCTTACCACTTGTGCCGAATACCATTAAAACCTACGAGAAAATACGGGTAGTGCTGAACGAATTAAATATCAAGTGCTGAATCCAGAATAATTTATAAACCGAAAACCTCTTTCTGCTTTAGCAGTCAGAGGTTTTTTCTTGTAAATAATCCAGAATATGAAACATCTTTTGGTTGTTGGATTCAATAAATTCTGTTTGTGAAAGAATTTTTTCTGCCGATTGAACCGTCTCACTTTCAATCAGTTCATTAGCTCCGTGAATCACCATTTGCTTCATTGATTCCTGTGTAACCTCGAAATGAAACTGAAGTCCAAGCACATTTTCCTTGTACAGAAATGCCTGATTGAGGCATGTTTCGGATTCAAATAATCGGATAGCTCTGGTCGGTAAATCAAAAGTGTCACCATGCCAGTGGAAAACGGGAAATTTTGACTCAAAACCTTTTAATATCGATGTCTCACTGCTTTCAATAGTAGAAAATATAACCAACCAGCCAATTTCCTTTTGTTTGTTTGGATAAACTTCTGAACCCAGAACATCGGCAATCAACTGACTACCCAAACAAATGCCGATAATAGTTTTGCCGCTTGCAATGGCTTGAAGGATAAATTTTTTTTCCTCAGACAACCATGGATATTCATTCAGGTCACCTACACTCATAGGACCACCCATCACTATCAACCAGTCAATTTCTTCCAGTTCGGGGAGATTGCTGTTTTCGTAAAATCTGGTACAGGAAAGCGTATGATTGTTTTGATTAATCCAGTTTTCAATACAACCCAATCCTTCGAAAGGAACGTGTAGTAAAGTGTGAATGGAGAGTTTTTTCATGGATTATTCTAAAGCCGGTCGGGAATATTTATTTCTTAAAAGTTGTACTGTCAGTCTTGATTGAAGTGCTGTCTTGCATTCCGGAATTCGCATTATTAGAATTTATAATTGCAGCATCTTTTTTGCGTTTAGAATCATGTTTAATTTTATAAACAACATTCAAAACTACAATGCCAGAAATAATTGCAATAATTAAACCTAATAACAACTTACTGCTTTTTTTCATAACGATGGAATTAAACGATTAATTTATACGAAATTAGACCTCTTTCTCGGACAAAAGCAAATAACTGATATACCAAAAGTAGGGTGCCAGTAATGAGGCTGCTATAACAAATAGAGTTTGATAAATGTCAGGTATAGAAAAATCAAAAAGTGAAACAACCACAGCCAACATGGCGTTGACCAAATGTTTTACTCCCCACAGAGTTTTCAGAAAAATAAATTGCAATAAAAATATACCAAAACCAAAACCTAAAATACTTGTAATGGTTTTTACTACTGAATTTTTTCTGAAATACAATGAACCAACCATAAACAATGACTGAGAAAAAGTAAACAATCCTAAAATAGAGAAAAACACAAATTTAGATTGAGGAATCATAACCCCGTTTGAAATAACTATTGTGGATTCCCAGAATAAGTCCCAATTTACAGGAACAGGCATTTTCAGAATATAATGATAGGTAAGTATAACAAGCAAATTGCCGAGGCAATAAGATAAATATACCATTATAAAATGATAAAAAGTACTTAAAAATATAGTTGTTGTAACTTTTTCGGCATGAGATGCCGGAATTAATAAGTAATGTATTCTGTTTGAACCTCTTGTTAAATCTTTATGAATCCTGATTGAATATATCAAACCGCTGAAAAACAGAACCATAAGTACAAAAATCCGATGGTCAAGCATGGTAAAAATAAATGTTATAAAACTCCAGAACTTTATCTCACGATAAAGATTCTCCAGAAAATAACGTCTCAGTAATAAGCTGATCCTTTTAATGCTAAAAGTTTTATTCATAAATTTATCATTCTAATTAGGAATTAAACAACTCTTTAATTCGGTGATGATCTGAAATTACAGCGTTGAAAAGTAATTCCAAGTCAATTTTACTTTTCTCACCAGTCCTGTTCTCTGAGATTTGATGGTATAATCCATCGGTTGTTTTTTCAGAATATAAAATATTGTTGTTTTGTTCTTGATATCCGGAAGTTTTAAAAAGTAACTTGTAGTTAATGTTTTCAACATGTTGATTAAATACAATCTCATGATTATCTAAAATGATAATATTACTTACAATGTCATCTAAATCAAGCACGTGTTGGGTGGAAAGAACTATGCAACAATTCTCGTCCACTGCTTCAGCCATCATTGCTCTGAATTGTCTTTTAGAAGGAATGTCGAGCCCGTTAGTAGGTTCGTCCAATAAAATTAATTTGGCATTGGTTGCTAATCCGAACGCAATAAAAAACTTCTTTTTTTGCCCGTATGAAAGCTCACTAATGCTTGAAAGATTTGTGTCGATGGTGAACTTATTCAGATAACTTTTGAATTTCGAAGGGCTGAAATTTGGATAAAAAGAAGCATATACCTCCTTGAATAAAGTAATATTCAAATTGGTGTCAAAAACTTCATCCGGTAACAGAAATATGTCTCGTAATATCTTGGGATCTCGGCTTTTAGATTCTAATCCGTTAATTGTAATTTCGCCATAATGAGGAAATAACAACCCGGCCAAAAGTTTTAAAAGTGTTGTTTTTCCTTCTCCATTTTTTCCTAATAAACCGTATATTTTTCCTGTACTTAAGTTAAGGTTAAAGTTTGATAGTAGTTTATCCTGATTCCTATACATGAACTCTACCTTTTTAACATCAACGACTTCCTTCAACTCGTATATATTCATGGTAAAATGATGGTTTTTATTAGTTGTTTGTTTTACAGCCTACAAATATATCTTTTGTGATTAACTCTTCAAACTTTTTTACGTTAAATTAATAATTACTGTATTTTTGAAATATTGTTGGAGGAAATACCTATTTAACTGATTGGCTCTTGTAGAATTAACAAAGAGTTAATTCAAACTTAAAAAATGATTACCTTTGTGCTAATTATGAATTTTTAATTGTGAATTATTAATTGAATAAATGCATTCAACTGAAGAAAAACTCGCGGAATTCCAACGATTACTCGAAATAATGAGTGAACTGCGTGCAAAATGTCCGTGGGACAAGGAACAAACTTTCGAAAGCCTGCGAACTCTTACCATCGAAGAGACATACGAACTGGCCGACGCCATAATTTGCGATGATAAAAAAGAAATTCGCAAAGAGCTGGGTGATATATTATTACATATTGTTTTCTACTCCGAAATGGGCAGTGAAACATTCGATTTTGATATTTACGACGTGTGCAAAGGCTTGTGCGAAAAGCTGATTTACCGCCATCCGCATATTTTTGCCGACGTAACTGCCAACAACCCCGAAACAGTGATGCAAAACTGGGAAACGCTCAAACTCAAAGAAAAAGGTGGAAATAAATCGGTTCTTTCCGCTGTGCCAAACTCGCTTCCGGCACTGATTAAAGCACATCGCATTCAGGATAAAGCACGCAGTGTGGGCTTTGACTGGGAGCATCGCGAACAGGTATGGGATAAGGTGCAAGAGGAAATAAACGAGTTTAAAGCCGAAATTGCAGCTATGGACAAAGACAAAATGGAAGCCGAATTTGGGGATTTGATGTTTAGTCTGGTAAACGCTGCACGCCTCTACGATATCAATCCTGAAAATGCATTGGAACGTACCAACCGAAAGTTTACGAGCCGCTTTAATTACCTGGAATCCAAAACTATCAGCATCGGTAAAGACTTAAAACAAATGACTTTGGCAGAAATGGATGTGATTTGGGATGAGGCAAAAGATAATGAAAAGAATGTGCCAATGTGCTAATCTGCCAATTGTTATGTTATAATAACTGTCAACTATCAACTCTCAACTGAAGATGCTTTATCCTTCTCACATCGAACAAAAAATAGCTTTTACAACGATTCGCCAATTGTTGAAAGACAAGTGTGTGAGCTCGTTGGGCGAAGAAAAAGTGGATGAAATTCAGTTTTCGTCAGTCTATGCTGATGTGATGCGCTTGCTCAGTCAGACCGACGAAATGCTGCGTATACTTACTACCGATGCCGACGAATTGCCGATTGGTGATTTTTACGATGTGCGTCCGGCTTTGTCACGGGTGAGGGTTGAAGGGTTGTTTTTAGATGAGTTGGAGGTATTCAACCTGCACAGAGCATTGGAAGCGGTGCGTCGGTTGGTATCTTTTCTTACAAAGCATGAAGCCGAAGTTTATCCGCATTTGCATGAGTTAGTCAGCGGTATTGAGACTTTTCCGCTGATTATCAATCGCATCGACGGCATTCTCAATAAATTTGGCAAAGTAAAAGACAATGCGTCTAACGAATTGTCACGAATACGCAAAGATATTTTTCAGGTTCAGAGTTCCATTTCACGCACCCTTAATTCCATTCTCCGACAGGCACAAGCTGATGGTTATGTGGAGAAAGACGTGGCACCTACCATGCGTGAAGGTCGCTTGGTGATTCCGGTTTCGCCCGCATTTAAGCGCAAGGTAAACGGAATAGTACATGACGAATCTGCCACCGGGAAAACGGTTTTTATTGAGCCACAGCAGGTTGTGGAAGCCAATAACCGCCTGCGGGAACTGGAGGGCGAGGAGCGGCGTGAAATAATCCGAATTTTGGTTGAGTTTACCAATTTTGTTCGTCCGCATACCGAAGAAATTTTTGCTTCGCAACATTTCCTCGGGCAAATTGATTTTCTGCGGGCCAAAGCGCTTTTTGGATTGGAAATAAATGCCATAAAACCGCGCGTTGACGATTGCTGCCAGCTGGAATGGGCCAAAGCTATTCACCCACTTTTGTTCTTATCGTTGAAAAAGCAACATAAGGAAGTCGTTCCGCTGGATATTATACTTAATGAAAAGCAGCGGATATTGCTTATTTCCGGACCAAATGCCGGAGGAAAATCAGTGTGTCTGAAAACAGTGGTTTTGCTACAATACATGCTCCAGTGCGGATTACTTGTGCCACTTCACGATAGCAGCCGTGCCGGAATTTTTGAGCGACTGTTTATTGATATTGGCGACGAACAATCTATTGAAAACGATTTGTCGACTTACAGTTCGCATTTGCTGAACATGAAATATTTTATCAGAAATAGTAATGAAAAAACGCTGTTGCTGATTGACGAATTTGGAACCGGAACTGAACCAATGATTGGTGGAGCAATAGCCGAAGCCACGCTGGAACGTTTCAACCGGAATCGTGCTTTTGGTGTGATTACTACGCACTATACCACCCTGAAACATTATGCCGAAGATGCCATGGGGATTGTAAACGGAGCTATGCTGTACGATCGTCAGCATTTGCAACCGCTGTTTCAGCTCAGTATAGGTAATCCGGGAAGTTCATT
>CAIQOG010000096.1 GCA_903873355.1 uncultured Bacteroidales bacterium | reverse complement strand
TGGGAATAAAAAATTCAAATTAAACCGTCAAAGATAAGATTATTTATTCTGAATTATCATTTGAGGTTTTTTACCATAGGGACTTTCTTTCGACTGGAATTGTGCCTGTATCCCGGCACCTTTTTCATTTTTTACGGCATACCTATCCTGAACCCGGAATGAAATCATTGTTTCTCCCTTTTTAATGGCAACAAGTACCGCTTCTGTAACATCCCATTCATAATATTGGGCGGTTGTTGATGCCACAACATCTAATGTTGCCACCGGATTTGTAGAAATAATGCCTACCTCAGCATCTGCGTTATTAAACGATAAAGTTTCTTCCGACCAGCTTGTGAACGAAGTAGTGAACACATCAAGTCCGTGTACTTCTTCTACTTTCCCATATAACTTAAGTTTCACATTTGATAATGAAGAAGTAAGTCCTTTAAGGTCAAATTTCAGATAAATAACACTCCACCAAACAGGTTTTGTTGCCGGGTTTCTGTAGCTGGCAAGCTTTTTCTCACTACCTCTGGTTTTGTTACCAGTAATTTCAGTTCCAACTCCCTTACTAACATAGGTATCAGCAACGGGTGTTAATGTTGTTTGAGAAAACAACGACATGGGAGCTATTAAAGCAACCATAAGTGCAATTTTGATTTTTTTCATTGTGTTATTTTTTAGAATTGTTGTTTGTTAGTTTATAAATCCCAATTGTCAGTCCGGAAAGGAAGTGCCGGCAGATTATTCCGATTGAACAAGTTGACAACTCCGGTATTTTTAAAGCAATACCTGATTGCAACCGGCACGCCAACCGACGGAGTTGTTACGATTACAACTTGATTGTCGATTGTAGCTTTTGCAGGGTAAAAAACTTTATCTGCTCCGGCTAATTCAAAACCAGTCGGGGAGTCACCTCTTATAATTAATCCGTCAGTGACATTATCAAATTTCACTTTCACTTTTTTCCCTTCAATACTAATACATGAAAATTCAGGATAGAGATAGCTTTTGTCTGGTTTTGCGTAAACATTGGCTAATGCCAGCATGCTTAATCTTTTCCCTACATCCTGTTTGTTTCTGGGATGAATATTGGTGGTATCACCCAAGTCACCGGTACGAGCCATTCCGGTATTTTTTAGTGCTAAAACAGAACTTTGTTTTTCGATCATATAGCCCAACGAATTTGCTTTTCCTTTAAACCATGGACGACTTAAATAATTGTATGGCGCAATCTGAACAAATAAAAAAGGCATATCGGCATTCTGCCACACTTCGCGCCAGCCATTGATCTGGTTTTTGGATAACTTGTCATACTCAAACCAACTATGAACATTATTTTCTCCCTGATACCAAATTACTCCTTTGAAATTGAATTTCACCAATGGCGCAATCATCCCATTGAATAGGGCTGATGGATAAGTTTGGTCAATTTTTACTGTATCATTTTGCATACGTTTCAGTCTGTTTGTCCGCGTTGGAAAACCTTCTAAATCTATCGATTGCATCCAGGAGTCAATGTTGGTACCGCCCCACGAAGCGTTTATAATAGCCACCGGAATATGTAACTTTTCATAGAGGTCTTTGATAAAGAAAAAAGATACGGCGGAAAATTTCTTAATAGTTGCCG
>CAIQOG010000095.1 GCA_903873355.1 uncultured Bacteroidales bacterium | reverse complement strand
TCTCTGTCCTATGCAGATTGGAACAATATGCACCAACTGATAACTCTTTACCAATATCTGAGGCTAAGCTACGGATATACGTACCACTTGAAACATGGGCGCGAATTCGAACGTCTGGATAAGAATAACTAACTAGTTCATTTTTAATGAACGAGGCATTTAAACCAAGATTGTAATTCACACTGCCAATTTTATTTTTGTGCTCCAGCATCAATTCAACTCCCTGATTTCTTATTAATCCAACATTGGCCATTGCATCCCAGCGATTTCCCACTTGTGCTGGTCCTTTTACTGTCAATAATGCATCTTGTGTATCACGTATAAAAAAGTCAACATTACCAGAAATTAAACCATTAAAAAATCCAAAGTCAATACCAATATTCGAGGAAGTCAAGTTTTCCCAGTGTCCACCTTTGTTTACAGCAGTAAGATATGCAGCCCCATTAGCCAATGCCTGATTGCTTCCTAAAACATAATCTACAAACGTTGGTCCATCATTAAACATTACAGGCACAAAACTATTATCACCAATCTGGTCATTTCCAATCTTTCCCCATCCAAAACGAAGTTTTAATTGATCCAGATTCTTAAAATCTTTCATGAATGACTCTTCATTTACTTTCCATGCAAAGGCAAAAGCGGGAAATATTCCGGTTGGGCTATCAGGAAATCTGCTTGAACCATCTGAACGAATATTAGCTGTAAAAATATATTTATCATCATATTTATACATTAATCTGCCCAATAAAGAGAACATTCTGGTTCGCCACATATTATCACCTGCATAAGTACGCTGTTCTGTTGTTTTTGACAACAACCAGTTCTCAGGTACATCATTTAGTATCGAAGCTCCCGAACCACCTATATAGCTATAGTTCACTTCCTGCGTAGTTTGTCCACCCAAAAATGTGAAATCATGTTTGCCGATTTTTTTATTATAGGTAATAGTGTTCTCATTGATGATAGTAGAATATCGAGTCATTGAACTTGTAAAATAGTTCTTGTCCATTCTATCATAAGCAGAATACATATAATTATATTTAAATAATTTATCAGAAGAATATCCTTTATCCATACTTACATCGGAGCGGATAGTTAAACCTTTTATTGGAGTAAGTTCAATATAAACATCACCCAAAAATTGCTCGTTTGTATTTGATGGTACAGAGTTTTCTACCATACTAAAAGGGTTAGTTACGTTTTTGAAATTTGAAGAAGCTGAAATTTGTCCTCCCAAATCCCTTCCGGTCGGATATCCTGCAGCAACTGTAGTATTATAACTCCATGAACCTGCAGGGTAATGAGTTGGATCCCAGGGTGCCATAGCCAATGCTGCAGATAAAATAGATGCTCCGGCACTCGAACTATTGTTCATTGCATTCCTACTTGTTGAAGTTACGAACGAGAAATTCTCTCCAACTTTTAACCATTTTCTTAATTGAAATGCCGAATTCATTCTCAAAGTAAATCTTTTATAATTTGATCCGATAATTGTACCTTGTTGGTCAAAATATCCGGCACTTACGGCATATTGTGATGTTTTGCTACCGCCATCGAAAGAAATATAATGATTTTGAATGGTAGCATCTTTTTGAAATACTTCATCTTGCCAATCGGTATCCACGGTAGTGTAATCCATACCTTGTGGATAAGTAGTAGTTGCAATTTTAGGGAAATAAGGAGATTTTTTTCCGGTAAGATAGCTTTCAATCCATTTATTTAATCCATTCGCTACCAAGTAGTCGTTAGAACCATCTAATGTGGTTTTAATTTGTGCAAATTCATCACGTTTCATCAAATCGATTTTTCTCCAACGATTTTGAACTCCAAAATAAGTATCAACTGAAATATTTGCTTTAGGACTGTCAGTTCCTTTCTTGGTGGTTACAAGTATAACACCATTAGCACCACGTGAACCATAAATTGCAGTTGAAGAAGCATCTTTTAATACTTCTAACGATGATATATCACTTGGGCTTAAATAACTTATATTACCTACAATCACTCCATCCACC
>CAIQOG010000094.1 GCA_903873355.1 uncultured Bacteroidales bacterium | reverse complement strand
TGGAGCAATAGCCGAAGCCACGCTGGAACGTTTCAACCGGAATCGTGCTTTTGGTGTGATTACTACGCACTATACCAACCTGAAACATTATGCCGAAGATGCCATGGGGATTGTAAACGGAGCTATGCTGTACGATCGTCAGCATTTGCAACCGCTGTTTCAGCTCAGTATAGGTAATCCGGGAAGTTCATTTGCTGTGGAAATTGCGCGAAAAATCGGTTTGCCCGAAGATTTAATTGCCGAAGCGGCCGATAAAGTAGGAGCGGAGCATCTCGACTACGATAAACATTTGCAGGACATTGTCCGCGATAAGCGCTATTGGGAAAACAAACGAATGCAAATTCGCCAGAAAGAAAAGAAACTGGAAGAAACCCTTGCAAAATACGAAGCGGAAATGGCCGTAATCGACCGTCAGCGTAAGGAAATTACCAACAAAGCCAAGGATGAAGCAAAGAATCTTTTGAGCGAAGCCAATGCCCGAATTGAAAACACGATTCGCCAAATAAAAGAAGCGGAAGCAGAAAAAGAAAAGACGAAAGCGGTAAGGAAGGAATTGGAGGAATTTAAAGAAAGAATAACCCCTAAATCCCCTAAAGGGGACTTGAAGAGTGCCGATTCAAAACTTCAACTCAATAAAAAAACTATAAAAAAGAACACAAAACCCGAAACTAGAAACTCGGAACTCGAAACTTTCAATATCGGTGCCAATGTCCGACTCAAAGGTCAAACTGCTACCGGAACAATTATCGAAATACAGGATAAACAAGCAATAGTGGCATTTGGAAATCTGAAATCGACCGTGAAGCTGAGTAAATTAGAACCAATCAGCAATAATCAACTAAAAAAAGAAGCCAAAAAATTTGATTCGCTGGGCAATGGAGCAACCGACGAAGTTCGCCAGCGCAAACTGACTTTCAAATCGGAAATTGATGTGCGTGGAATGCGTGGTGACGAAGCAATACAAGCCGTTATGTATTTTATTGATGACTCAGTTATGGTAGGTGTGGCATCTGTTCGCATTCTACATGGCACAGGGACCGGTGCTTTACGCCAACTAATTCGCCAGTATCTTGGAACGGTTCATGGAGTGAAAAATTATAAAGACGAGCATGTACAGTTTGGTGGCGCAGGAATTACCGTGGTGGAATTTGACTAAAAACCGGATAAGTATATTCAAAACGAAGGCCTCACTTTTTATGAAGCCTTCGTTTTTATTTTTCAAACTATTTTAGCAATACCGGTTCTCAAGGTCTGATTACTTTCAAACCAATGCTTTCTGCCGAATTCAAAGCTTTTACTTTGACAATATAAATGCCTTTTGCTAAAGAATTTGCAGATAGTTTGTTGCTGTTATTTACAGTAAGTAAAGCTTTTCCTGTAAGATTATACAATGTTGCTCTTGAAATTTCCTGATTAAACAAAAAGGATTGATCCTGATTGCTCCAACGGACATTTACGGATTTTAGCAACGGATTATTTACAGCAGTTTCCAGATATATAGCCGGAGTAATAATAAATGCTTTTGCCGACAAGGTAAAATTATCGGATTTGTTTCCTCCGGTAAATAAAATTCGTCCATCGCTCAACATTGAAAGATTACTGCTGTATACCGGAAAATCAAATCCACTCATTCTCGACGAATTGACCGAGCCTGTTAAATAGTTTATTGTAACAATCCGTAGTATTGAATTTGTATTATTTGCCGATTGAACTAAGTGAATAAGGTTACGCGTTAAATCAATCATTGGAGCTCTATTGCTATAGAACGTAAGACCGGGATCATCGGTGTAAGTCATTGGTATTGGATTTTTTGTTTGCATTGGTTCGATAATGCCTGTAACAGGATCGATTGTGATAAGTCGAAGTGAAGTATAGGTCGAATTGTAAACCAAAACTACATATTTCCCATTGGGTAACATTAACTGTTCAGTTTCGGTAGGTAAACCATTTCTAACATCCAATGACGATTCACCATCAAATAAAGATTGGGACAATTGTGAAAATGTATTTGTAACCGGATTGTATTTTTCGAAGGTTAATGCTGGATACAAAGCACCATAAACTCCTACGCCACCGAATACAATAGCACCACCGTCGTTTGTAGGGATGATAATAGGGTTTGATCTTTCAACTAAACATCCACCAGTAAGTGTAAATGTATTTGCCACCGGATCATAAATCTCGGCTTTATCTGCAGATGCATACCAATTTCCAACTATCAAAACACGTCCATCTTTTAAGGTTGTAGCACAAGCGTTAGTTCGCGCCATTTTCATATTGCTAGTGGCTGTAAAACTATTGTTTATCGGATCAAAGATTTCGGCTGTAGCAAGTTGACCAACGCCACTATTGCTTGAACAACCACCCCCAATCAGATATTTTCCATCGGTCAATTTCGCAACAAAACTTCCATCTCGATTATCTGTGGCAGTTGCTATTTCCCATGTTTTACTTGTTGCATTATAGATTTCAGCATTTTTTGTAAGCTTGAATCCAGTTACATGTCCACCTATCAACGTGTATTTGTCGGGTGCAGTAATAACTCGAACTTGTCCCGTCCGTGCTGAAACCAAGTCAGGTAAATTTTCAATACTCATGGGCGAAATTTCAATTAGCTCTGGATAAGTAGCCGGGGTAATAATACAAGCTTTGGGTGATAATGTAAAGTTGTCGTATTTATTACCTCCGGTAAATAGAATTCGACCATCTTCCAGCATTGATACGTTGCTCGAAGCAATACTGTAATCGAATCCTTCCATTTTAGATGAATTTACTGATCCTGTCTGAAGATTAATAGTTACAAGGCGAAGAATCATCTCGGTAGTTTTAGCCGGATTAGCGGCTTGTTGAATAATGTGAATCAACTTCCGAGTTTGGTCAATCATCAGGGTTCGGGCACAACCAAACATTAAATCCGGATTTGTTTCGTCGGCAAGTGGAATTGGTTTTTGAGTTGTGATTTCCTGAATTTGACTTGTAGCAGGATCAATACTGATTAACCGAGCCAAAGTTAAGGCAGTGTTGTAAACCAGTATTGCATATTCTCCGTCAGGCAATTGATATTGTTGAGTCATTGTAGGCAAGTAGCATCCAATATCCCAACTTGTTTCTCCTGCAAATAAGGTGTGCGTTAGTTCTGTAAAAGTATTGCTCACAGGATTGTATTTTTCAAAAATGTATGAGCTTGGCGCATCGCCATAAATTCCAAGTCCTCCACAGACAATGGCTCCACCATCATTGGTAGGAATAATTACCGGAAGAGATCTCGCAACCATACATGCACCGGTAAGTGTGAAGGTGTTTGCTACCGGATCATAAACTTCTGCATTATCGGCAGTATTGTACCAGTTTCCAACTACCAGCACCCGTCCATCTTTCAATGTTGCTGCACAAACATTGGTTCTTGCCACATTCATAGTAGCAGCAGGAGTAAAGCTGTTGTTTGCCGGGTCGAAAATTTCGGAAGTTGCAAGCTGCCCTACACCAAGTGAAGATGAACAACCGCCTCCAATCAGGTATTTCCCGTTGTTGAGTTTTGCAACGAAACTCATATCGCGGAAATCACAGGAAGTACTTGTTGTCCATGTTTTTGTAGATGAATTGAAAATTTCAGCATTTTTAGTCATGTCGAAACCATTTACGTGGCCTCCAATAACTGTAAATTGGTTTGCTGTAGTAACAATTTGAGCGTGTGCGCTTCTGGCAGAAGATAAATCAGGCAAGTTTTCAATGGTCATTGGAGTTTGACCAAACATTAGTACTGAGAGTAGTAATGTGATAAAAGTAAATGTTGTTTTCATAGATAATTAAATTAAAAGTAAAAATCATTAGAAAAACAAAATAATTTTTTACAAAATTAGTCATTATTTCATTACTTATACCAAATTATAGTTAAAAGTGTAATAAATAACTAAGGTAGAAGATTATTTCTTAAGACCCGGAATAAGCTGATTTGATTGCATGTCAATATTAAAAATCGATACTAAATTTTTGAAAGAATTTCCGTA
>CAIQOG010000093.1 GCA_903873355.1 uncultured Bacteroidales bacterium | reverse complement strand
TTGATTTGATATTTTTAATGTATGAAGTTGGTCAGAATCAACTTTTGATTCTGACCGACTAGTTGAATTATTTAATAATCATTTTTGAAGAAATTGTCTTGCCATCCAATGCTGTGAGGCGAACAATATAAAGCCCTGAGTTTAAATTAACTGATAATTTAGTTATATATTTTGCTTCAAGTACTTTTGCTCCCTGAACATTGAAGAGTTCAATATTTCCCATTTCAGAACAATTAATTTCATTTCCTGATATTTTCAAGGAAATGTCATTTTTAGTTTGGTTCAAACCTGTTGGTAAGGTTTTAATAGCAACAGAATTTGCAGATTCAGAAGAATCAAAATAAGTAACACCATCGCCTTTTGCTGTAACCGTAAAAGTATATTCATTCTCGGACAGCAATCCGTTGACAGCTAAAGAAGTAGCATTTGGATCTGTTACGGTTTGTGTTTGAACTAAGCTTGTTCCCTGATAAACTTTAACGATATAACCGGTTGCATTTGCAACAGTCGACCAATTAGTTACAATTCCGAAAACAATAGCAGTTGGTGTCCCTACAACAGGAGTTGCCAGTTGATGACCCGTTGTAAATGAAGCTGAAGCAACGGTCTGGTAAGAATCCAGATAATTCACTTCGTCGCCTAAAGCTTTTACTTTGTATGTATATGTAGAATCGGCTTGTAAACCTGTGACAACCAAACTTGAAGTAGCTTGTCCACCTGTAGTAGTAGCTGTAAGTTTGAGTGTTGTTCCTTTATATACTTTCACTTCATAGTTTGATGCATTTGCATCTACTGGAGTCCAGTTGGCCGTGAATGATGTGGCTTCAACAGCACTTGCTGCTCCAACTGTTGGAGTTGCGAGTTTTACTGGTTGAGATGTACGGGTAATCAGTTTATAAAATGTAAATGCTCCGGAACTTGGATTTGTAATACGGAATTTTGCATTCGTAAGTGGAGTTGCAAAATTGATTAAAAATATCTCTTCCGTATCAATAGTTGTTGGATAAGTTCCATAGGTATCATAAGTACTCGTTCCGGCATTCCAGATATATAAAGTAAATGATCTGCCTGTGGTTGCCGAAGCATGAATTTCAAACTGAGAAACACTGGCAACTACAGGAAAGTCTAATACACCTGCATTCGTAGTTTTATCTAACTTCAGCACATGAGTATATTCTTCACCTTTTAATCCCTTAACTGAGATTGTTTGTACATATGCTTTTGTCAAATCATATCCATTGGCCGAGAAAGTAGGGAATGATCCCAGTGTTAGTGAATTTGGATAAACTGTACCCCAGCTGCCATCTGCAAAATTAGGGTTAATTTGTTTTAAAGTATCGGCAACGGTTTTGACAATACCAGAAGGCAATGAAGGGTCAGAATTAAGATATGTAACACCATCACCGACTGCTACTACTTTATAGGTATAGGTTGTACCCATAGCAAGTCCGGAAATTGCAATATTTGAAGTGGTCTGACCGGTAACATTGGTTGTCTTTACCAGA
>CAIQOG010000092.1 GCA_903873355.1 uncultured Bacteroidales bacterium | reverse complement strand
TGTCTTAAAGCCCCCATTTGGGGGTTTGGGGGTCATAACTAAAACATATCATTAAATATTATTGATTACTTAATAGTAAAAAATATTATCAACAGGCATATAAATTTAATAATCATTAATTATCAAAGAAGGTAATATATATTTTTATAGCTTTACGGTCCTGAAATAATCTGACAAACAGACCCTTCAGATTTAAGCATCTGTTTTGAAATAACCATTAATTGAAATTTATCTAATTTAGTTTTAAAATTAATATAACAAATTGAATTCAAAATATTGAAATTTATGAAAAAAATGACCCGGTTATTGTTGACAATTCTTCTTTCTTTTACAACTCTAACTTTTGCTGCTCCAAGGAAACCTACTCCGACTTTTTCACAGACACTGACTTCACGTTTTGCCAAACAATGGGTTAATTTTTTCCAGGAAAAAGTTTATCTGCATACTGATAAACCCTATTACGGTGCGGGAGAGGAAATCTGGTTCAAAGCATATCTTACCAATGCTACTACTCTTGAACCTAATGCAATGAGTAAATATGTGTATGTTGAGTTGATCGACAAGCTTGATTCCGTACTATACAGAGTTAAATTACGGAAAGACTCATTGGATTTCGCCGGACACATTAAGCTAAAACCAGAAATACCAACCGGTTACTATAAACTCAGGGCTTATACTTATTGGATGCAAAATGCAGGAAATGATTTCTTTTTTTCTAAAACCTTATTAATAGGCAATATAATTGACGATCGCATCACAAGCAAAGTTTCCTATGGAATTCCGGTAGATGGAGTTATTCCGGTTGCACTTACTTTTACCAATGAAGCTCACTATCCGGTATCAGGAAAAAGAGTTGAAATAAACGAAAATTGGGATGGTGCAAGTAAACATAAGGTCATTCGAACTACAGACAAGGATGGGATAATTTCATGGAAAATAAAGCTAAACACGGAAGACAGCACAAAAAAATACATGGAAGTCTCGTTGAAGGACGAAAAGTATACTACCAACATTTTTTTACCTGAATTCAGTAAAGATTTTGATGTTCAGTTTTTCCCTGAAAGTGGAACATTTCTGAATAATTCACTCCAAACCGTGGGTTTTAAATCTATTGGCAAGAATGGATTATCGGTGGAAGTGACCGGAAAAGTACTTACAGACAAAAACGAAGAAATCTGTGACATTTCATCGTTGCACAAAGGCATGGGAAAGTTCTCAATACAAACTCAACCTGGCGAGACCTATTACGCCCTCGTAAAATCAACTGATGGGATTGAAAAGCGATTTGATTTGCCGAAAACTCAGGAAACGGGTGCTGTAATACATTTGCTGTACAATCGTGGAAAGATTCTATATGAAATAACAAACAACACAGGATTACCGGACAAAAAACTGTATATCCTTTTACATTCTAGAGGAAAAGTCTATGTTGCTCAGACTCTGAAAAGGATGGAAGGTCAGATTTCTGAATCACTCCTGCCATCGGGAATTGCGACCTTTTCGGTTATAGATTCACTGGGACATACTTTTTGTGAAAGGTTGACTTTCATACGCGATTTTGATTTTCCGGTAATGAGTATGAATAGCGATAAGCCTGATTATGGCAAGCGTGAGCTTGTGAATCTGGATTTTAAACTCAAATCAACTCAGGCACTTCCTGTAAACGGTAACTTCTCAATGAGTATAACCGACAGCCACGCCGTGGTTCGTGATTCGCTGGCTGATAATATTATTAGTAATCTGTTGCTTACCTCAGATATAAAAGGATATGTGGAAGAACCAATGTCATATTTTGTAGATGACAAAACTGCTACCCGTGAAAAAATGGATGCCCTTATGCTTACTCAGGGTTGGAGACGGTTTAATACAGCTGATATTGTAAAAGGAATTTATAAAAATCCAACTTTTTATCTGGAGCAGGGTCAGGCTTTGTCAGGCAAAGTTCTGAACCTGTTTAATGCACCGTCTAAGAAATGTAATATTTTTATGTTATCACCGTATAAAAACACGATTAAACTTTCTAAAACCGATTCACTTGGGCGATATATCATTGATGGGATTGAATATCCCGATAGCACGATGTTTGTTTTGAAGGCAAAAAAAGACAAAAGCATTACCGATGTTGAAATTATTCCTGACGAAGATCAGTTTCCGGAATCGGATGTATACATACCCTCACCTTTATTGTCTAATACCGAAAAATCAAGACAGGAAGATTACTTTAAGATGAGTAAAGAAAAGTACTTCTATGAAGGTGGAATGAGAATGATTAATCTGGGAGAAGTTACCGTTAAAGCCGACAAAAAGCCATCTGCCAACGACAGTTATTATTCCGGTATGGCCGACAATGAAATTACATCCGAACAACTTGAAAAATCCCCTTCAACCAGCATTATAAATCTGCTTTATACAATACCGGGCATTTTGATATCCGGTGATAAAATATCCATACGTGGTGCTACCGGCAATCCAATGTTTTTAGTAGATGAAATAGAAATTCAGGATATGGAAGAAATATCTTATCTGAGTTCGTCTGATGTGGAAAGCATACAGGTATTCAAAGGTGCAAATGCTGCAATTTTTGGTTCTCGCGGAGGTAATGGTGTAATTGCAATCAAGCTGAAAGAAGGTGTTGATATTAAGGCTTCAACACCAATTAGTCTGGCTCGTGTTACTCCGCTTGGCTATCAAAAACCTGCTGAGTTTTATGTTCCGAAATATGAAGTGGACAGCGTGTATAAAAGCTCGAATCCCGATTTGCGCACTACCATTTACTGGAATCCAAAACTTACCTGCGATACAACCGGCGTGTTCCATGTGAAGTTCTATACGGCAGATAAAGCATTTAATTATTCCGTTGAGGTGGAAGGGCTTACTAAAGCCGGTGAAATATGCCACTACGAAGGGATTTTGAAACGGAGAAACGAATAAATACTCCGATATTACTCATACTAAAAACGCTCATAAACCAATGTTTATGAGCGTTTTTTATAAGTAAGTCAATGACTATTGAACTTTATAAACATCAACGTCTTCCACTTCAAATTTCTTAATGAAAGCTGCATGACGACGAACTTCCACTTCTCCGTAGTTGATATAAACTTCGGCTGATTTGCGGAACTGATCTTCAGTATCTCGTGTAGCATCAATCAGCAACAGGTAACTCATGATAATATGTCCGGCCATTTCAACCAGTCGACGAGCCTGAAAATCAAGATATT
>CAIQOG010000091.1 GCA_903873355.1 uncultured Bacteroidales bacterium | reverse complement strand
GTGTTTGATGCGAAAGGCGAACCGGTAATTGGTGCCACGGTTAAGATTAAAGGGAAAAATAAGGGAGTCATAACTGACATATATGGTGAGTTTGAACTTCCGGCCACAATTGGTAAAGACAAACTGGAAGCATCCTATATTGGTTATGATAAAAAGGAAATACTGGCAAGTGCCGATTCGAACATTATCCGGATGAATGAATCGCAACTGGCATTGAACGAAGTGGTTGTGGTTGGCTATGGAACCAGAAAAATGACCTCCATGACCGGTGCTGTTAGCATAAATCGAAATGATAAAAAGATCTTCGGGGAAAAAGAATTCAGAAAATATTACGATCAACACCGTTCACAAAACATCTGTGTGGATTCAGTTTCCAGCATTCAGGCAAGTTTCTATATCGACAAAACAGGAACGCCAACTGATTTAATTATCAAAAAATCAAGTTGCGAAGTGTTGACAAAGGAATTTACCCGTTTACTGAAAAACTCACCCAAGTGGACAACCCTGAACTGTAAGATAGAGCTGCTGATGGAGCTAAAATAAAAAGCGATTAATTTTGTGTATCTTTGTGCTCAAATTTAATTCTGATTATGCATACCGAACTTCAACTTGTTCTCACTCCTGAATTTGCCGAAAAACAAGAATTACTGACCAAGCAAGTGGCCGATAAACTGGTCATTTCTCCTCAACGAATTACCCGCTTACGAACTATCCGGAAATCAATCGATGCCCGTTCGTTTCAACCAAAAGTGAATATCACTGTTGACGTTTATTGGGATGAAGTAGCACCTGAAGCTCCCAAAGAAGAGTTTGACTATAAATTTGTTGGAACAAAAGAACCGGTTTTGATAATCGGTGCCGGCCCTGCAGGATTGTTTGCAGCATTGAAACTGATCGAATCGGGATTAAAACCTATTATTCTGGAACGTGGAAAAAATGCCCACGACCGTAAAGTGGATATTGCCAAACTGAACCGAAATAACGGAATTGAGATCGATTCCAATTATTGCTTTGGAGAAGGCGGAGCAGGAACGTTTTCGGATGGAAAACTGTATACCCGCTCTAAAAAGAAAGGAAATACCGACCGCATTCTGCAAATTTTCCATCACCACGGTGCTGCCGAAGATATTCTGTACGAAGCACATCCACACATTGGCTCTGATAAATTACCTGTGGTGATTGAGAATATCAGTAGAACAATCACTTCGCATGGTGGAGAAATTCATTTTGAACAAAAACTAACTGAAATGCTGATTGAAAACAATCAGGTAGTTGGTTGCAAAACTGCTGATGGAAGTGTCTTCGAATCCAAGGCATTGATTTTGGCTACCGGTCATTCAGCTCACGATATTTACGAAATGCTGCATAATCAGGGAATTGCCCTCGAAGCCAAGGGTTTTGCCATGGGCGTTCGTGTTGAGCATCCGCAGTCGCTGATCGACAGCATTCAGTATCATTGTAAAGAACGTGGACCATATCTGCCGGCTGCCAGTTATACTCTGGTGGATCAGGTGAATGAGCATGGTGTTTACTCGTTCTGCATGTGTCCGGGTGGTCATATTGTGCCTGCCGGAAGTGGTGATAAAGAAATTGTGGTGAATGGTATGTCGGCTTCGCAACGAAATTCGCCTTTTGCCAATTCAGGCATTGTGGTTGAAATTCGTCCCGAAGATATTCCGGCTGAATTTCAGGAATATGGCGCGTTAGCCGGACTGAAGTTCCAGCAATATGTTGAAAATCTGGCGTATAAAAACAATGGCGGACTTGGTCAGGTTGCTCCGGCACAACGTTTGGCCGATTTTGTAAAAGGGCGGCTTTCGGCTGATTTGCCGGAATGTTCCTATTTACCAGGACTGATTTCCTCGCCGATGCATTTCTGGTTGCCAGAAAATATTTCGAGTCGTCTGCGCGAAGGCTTCAAAAAGTTCGACCGCAAAATGCACGGATATCTGACTAATGATGCAGTGGTGGTAGGAGTAGAAACTCGTTCTTCGTCGGCAGTTCGCATACCACGAGATAGTGAAACAGGTCAGCATCCGGTTGTCAAAGGACTTTTCCCTGCGGGTGAAGGTTCGGGGTATTCCGGTGGAATTACTTCCTCGGCTGTTGATGGAGAGAATGCGGCGATAGCTGTTGTGAAAAACTTGATTGGTGATTAGTTAATTAGTTGATTGGTTAATTGGTGTTTAGTCGTTCGGAATTGTCTAAAGAAATTGTAAATAGTAAATGAATAAATAGTAAATAATACTGATGAGAAACAAACCCAAACCAATTCCAGCTCCCAAAGAAACCAAACTGAAAGTTTCAGAGCCAACTGTATTGATGAATTTCTTACTTGCCAAAATGGGAGGAATGAGTCGAAATTCTATCAAATCGTTGCTGGCACACCGTCAGATTATGGTGAATAATAAAGTGACAACGCAGTTTAATCAGGCATTGCAACCTAACGACCTTGTGGCTGTTACCAGTGGACGTGGTAATGTCGAATTGTCGCACCCAAAACTGAAAATTATCTTTGAAGATCAGCATCTTATTATTGTTGAAAAGAAAGAAGGTCTACTGACTGTCAGCACCGGAAATTCAGATGAAACAACAGCTTTTTCAATACTAAAGACTCATGTAAAGAAAAGTTCACCGGCCAATCGCATTTATGTGGTTCACCGCCTCGATCGTGAAACTTCGGGTGTGATTATGTTTGCAAAAACGAAGGAAGTGCAACTGATTTTACAGGAAAACTGGCATCGTATTGTTACTCGACGTATTTATGTGGCGTTAGTAGAAGGTAAAATGGAAAAAGAACAGGATACAATTGTAACCTGGCTGACTGAAAACGAAAAATCACTGAAAATACATTCGAGTGATACTGATAATGGTGGTCAACAAGCCATTACGCATTATCGTTGCGTAAAATCAAATGAAAACTATTCCTTACTCGAAATTGAATTGGAAACTGGTAGGAAAAATCAGATTCGCGTTCACATGCAGGACATTGGTCATCCGATAGTGGGTGATAAAAAATATGGTGCAGGCATCAGTCCGATTGGAAGATTAGGGCTTCATGCCCGGTTATTAGCTTTTTACCATCCCATTACAACAGAAGTGGTAAGTTTTGAAACGTCTGTGCCACGAAATTTTCTGAATATCTTTCATTGAGTTTTTTTGAACCACAAAAGTATATAAAGAATCCCTTTCTAAGCTCAGAAAGGGATTCTCTATTATCCCCTTTAGGGGTTAGGAATTGTTTTAAGTTGTCTGACAACTACAAACCAGATTTCTGTCGCCATACCCATTATCCACACGCGCCACATTTACCCAGAACTTGTTTTCAGCAACCCAATCGGTTGGATAAGCAGCTTTTTTACGGGTGTATGGGTGATTCCATTCGTCGGAAACAATGCTATATTCAGGGTGCGGTGCGTTGAGTAATACATTGTCGGTTTTGTCGGCAGTTCCGTTTGCCACTTCGTTGATTTCGTCGAAAATATGCAACATCGCTTGTGCAAACCTGTCCAGTTCGGCCAGCGATTCACTTTCAGTTGGTTCTATCATCAATGTTCCGTGAACAGGGAACGAGAGGGTCGGAGCGTGGAAGCCATAATCCATTAGTCGTTTGGCGATGTCGGTTTCAGTTACGCCCGAAGTAGCTTTGAAGTTACGCGCTTCCAGAATCAATTCATGACCCACACGTCCTTTTTCGCCGGTGTAAAGCACTCCGTAGCTGTCTTTTAATTTAGCTGCCAGGTAATTGGCATTCAGAATAGCTATTTTGGTCGATTGAGTCAGTCCTTCTACGCCCAACATACGAATATAACCGTAAGTAATGGCAGTAACGCTGGCACTTCCGTAAGGAGCTGCCGATACCGTGTTTTGTCCGAATGTCTTGCTTGGCAGAAATTCCGCCAAATGAGCTGCTACACAAATTGGTCCCACGCCTGGTCCGCCGCCGCCGTGAGGAATGGCAAAAGTTTTATGCAGATTCAGGTGACAAACATCAGCACCAATCGTTCCCGGGTTAGTCAATCCCACCTGTGCATTCATATTAGCACCGTCAAGATAAACCTGTCCTCCATTGGCATGAATCGCCTCACACATATCCTTGATGTGTTCTTCAAAAATTCCGTGTGTAGAAGGATAAGTTATCATACAGCCTGCCAGCGTATCTTTGTTGAGCTCGGCTTTTTCTTTCCATTCATTCCAGTCGGTGTTTCCGCCCTCGTCGCATTTCACCACCACGATATTGAAACCGGCCTGAGCCGCACTTGCCGGATTGGTTCCATGTGCCGATGCAGGTATTAATAAGGTATTGCGTTGTGTTTCGCCTTTCGATTTTAAGTATTCGCGAATGGTCATCAGCCCTGCATATTCGCCCGCTGCACCAGAATTTGGCTGCAAGCTACAGGCTGCAAATCCTGTTATCGCAGATAAGTAATGCTCCAGTTCGGCAATCATTTCGTTATATCCTTCGGTTTGATCGGCAGGTGCAAGTGGATGAATACCGCCCAGTTCGGGTTTGCTCATAGGCAGCATTTCCGAAGCCGCGTTTAGCTTCATGGTGCATGAACCCAATGAAATCATGGAATGAGTCAGCGAAATATCGCGGCATTCCAGTTTCTTGATGTAGCGCATCATTTCCGTTTCGCTGTGATAGCTGTTGAAAACAGGGTGAGTGAGGTAAGCCGATTGGCGTTCCAGGTTTTCATCGATGGAAGTCAAACCCTCCAACTCTTCCTCCTCCGCAAAAACCGGTGAATTTCCATCGGCTGTTGCCAGAATTTCAATCAGCGTGTTTACATCGTCAATGTCGGTTGTTTCGTCGAAGCTGAT
>CAIQOG010000090.1 GCA_903873355.1 uncultured Bacteroidales bacterium | reverse complement strand
TTTACGCTTACGCGATATATCACCACCATAACACTTGGCAGTAACGTCTTTACGAACGGCTTTGATGGTTTCGCGCGAAATAATTTTTGCTCCGATAGCTGCCTGTACGGCTATGTCAAACTGCTGGCGCGGAATCAGTTCCTTTAGTTTTTCGCACATGCGTTTTCCAAGCGGAACGGCATTGTCCACATGAATCAGACACGAAAGGGCATCTACCATTTCGCCATTCAGCAGTATATCGAGACGGATAAGTTTGGAGGGACGGAAACCATTCATATGGTAATCGAACGAGGCATAACCTTTCGAAATGCTTTTCAGGCGGTCGTAGAAGTCGAACACAATTTCTCCCAGTGGCAAGTCGTAAATCAGCTCCATTCGGTTGCCGGAAATATAATTTTGTTTCACCAGTTCGCCGCGTTTGCCCAGACAAAGTGTCATTATCTGACCAATATAATCGGTTCGGGTAATGATAGAAGCACGAATATAAGGTTCCTCAATGCGGTCGATAGCCATAATATCGGGCAATCCGGACGGATTATGAACCTCAATCAGCTCATCCTTTTTGGTGTAAACTTTATACGAAACGTTTGGTACGGTAGTAATCACGTTCATATCGAACTCCCTGTCGAGACGTTCCTGAATAATTTCCATGTGAAGCATACCCAGGAAACCACAACGAAAACCAAAACCCAGTGCCACTGACGATTCGGCTTCGAAAGTAAGTGAAGCATCGTTCAGCTGGAGTTTTTCGATAGAATTCCGTAAATCTTCAAAGTCTTCTGTATCAATTGGATAAACACCGGCAAAAACCATCGGTTTTACTTCCTGAAATCCTTCAATTGACTTCTGACAAGGACGTTTCACATGCGTAATGGTATCACCTACTTTTACCTCTTTCGAGGTTTTGATACCTGAAATTATATAACCCACATTTCCGGCACTAAGCGTTTTGGTGGGCGACATATCAAGCTTCAGAATACCAATTTCCTCAGCATAATATTCTTTTTCGGTATTGACAAATTTCACTAAGTCACCCTTGTTTATCGTACCGTTTTCTATTTTAAAATAAGCAATAATACCGCGGAATGAATTGAAAACCGAATCGAAAATCAAACATTGTAGCGGAGCTTCGGGGTCACCTTTTGGAGCAGGAACACGGGTAACAATAGCCTCCAGAATATCCATAACGCCCATACCGGTTTTGCCGCTGGCACGCAGAATTTCTTCAGGTTTACAACCCAGCAAGTCAACAATCTGATCTTCCACTTCCTCTGGCATGGCGTTATCCATGTCCATTTTATTCATGATGGGGATAATTTCCAAATCGTGCTCAATGGCCATATACAAGTTGGAAATAGTCTGTGCCTGAATGCCCTGTGTGGCATCCACAATGAGCAATGCACCTTCGCAGGCAGCAATGGAACGCGACACTTCGTACGAAAAATCGACGTGTCCGGGAGTATCAATCAGGTTGAAAATATATTCCTCGCCATTCAGTTTGTAGTTCATCTGTATGGCGTGACTTTTAATGGTAATCCCACGTTCACGTTCCAGATCCATATTGTCAAGCACCTGTGCCTGCATTTCTTTACCGGCAACGGTGTTGGTATATTCTAACAGGCGATCGGCTAAGGTACTTTTCCCGTGGTCAATGTGGGCAATAATACAGAAATTGCGGATATTGTTCATTCGTAATTTTCTTCAAATATTGGTTTGGTCTGCAAAAGTACAAAAAAATCATCAATTATAAAGATACGCCCTGATTCAAAAACAGTTATGAAGAAACAACTGATAAACTGAAAATCAAACTTTAAACTCAAATATTTAGGTTAATGCTTGCTTATTTACAGAATAGTCGTTAGATTTGTAGCCTGACACAAATTTTACAGTTATGAAGCAGGAACCCAAAGAACAACGTTCGCTATTTCCTGAAGAATGCTTGTTGCGCGAAATAACCCGTCAACCACGATTATCTATAGGTATTCCGAAAGAAAATATTGAGGTTGAAACACGGTTGGCACTTACTCCCGAAGGCATTGGAATACTCACCGAAGAAGGTCATAAGGTTTATGTTCAGCGCGGTGCAGGTCAGGGCATGTCGTATTCCGACCTGCAATTCAGCGAATCAGGTGCTTATATTGTTGACAATGCCAGAGAAATCTTCAGTAAAGATATTGTTCTGAAAATCACACCGCCAACAATTTCCGAACTGAATATGATGCAGGATAAATCGAGTATTTTATCCATGCTTCAACTCTCCAATTTATCATCCGATTGTATCCAATTGATGATGAAAAAGAAAATGACAGCCATTGCCTACGAGCTTATTAAAGACGAACAAAAAGCATTTCCGGTAGTAAGTTCTATTTCCGAAATTGAAGGAAATACTGCAATAGCAGTTGCTGCAGAACTAATGAGTAGTGAACATGGCGGGAAAGGTCTGTTATTAGGCGGAATAGCCGGGATAACACCTACCGAGGTTTTAATACTTGGGGCCGGCATGACAGGTTCAGTTGCTGCACGTACAGCACTTGCGCTGGGCGCTCAGGTGAAAATTTTCGACCACGATATTAATAAGCTTCGCAAAATTCAACATTATCTTGGTCAACAGGTCTTCACTTCGGTTATTCATCCTTTAGTGCTTTTCAAAGCTCTTGCCACAGCCGATGCTGTAATTGGGAATTTGAGATATATAAATGGTTCTGAACGATTTATGGTCTCTGAAGAATTAGTCAAAACTATGAAACCCGGTTCAATTATTATCGATATGAGTGTAGATCAGGGAGGTTGTTTCGAGACTTCCGAATGTCGCTCACTCAAAAATCCGATATTCGAAAAACACGGTATTATTCACTATTGCGTTCCAAATATTTCTGCACGTGTGGCACGAACTTCATC
>CAIQOG010000089.1 GCA_903873355.1 uncultured Bacteroidales bacterium | reverse complement strand
TTCAACCAGCAATGCACTGAATTCTTTAGTTTCAATAGTGAGATAGCGACCTGCATGGAAATCATGATAGCTGACCGCAGAAGTACTTATTGAATCGGGAAGATAACCCACTTCGGCTATCAGGTTGTGTTCATTTTCGGGAGACTGAGCCACATAATTCAATAATGGAATTTGTCCAAAAACTTGTTGGGCAGTTTGCCTGATTATCTCTAAGTTGGACAGATAATCTTTATCTGAAACCATTCCAAAGATACTGATAGTGCACACCTTTTCTTTTTCCGGTATTTTTTCAAGTAGTTGTATTACGGTTTCTGAAAACCCGGCACTTGTAGCCGAAAAAGAACGGTAGTTGACAAATAGCATGAGTAGTATTTAAGGGATAATCGAATTCGTTTAGTATTACAAAAATACAAATAACAAAGCAAAATAGTGACTTTATATTGTCGATATTATTTTTTAGACTAATCTAAATCGAAAATGTTTAATTGGCCATGAAATTATTTTCAAAATCGACATAAACTGTCAGTTCAATCGGGTCTTAAGTTGGATTATTTATAATTGATTTTTTTGTAAAAGAACATTATGGATCAAATCAACTGTTTACTCAATATTTCGTCGTACATACACAATTTTATTTGCCAGTTTGTTTCAGAAGACAAATACTCCTGTATTTCGGCAATATACAAAAAAGTCACTCTGAGTATTTTTTGTTGATTATACAGGGCTTATAAGGTAAGAAGGTTCAAATAGTAAGTATTGTAATAATTCAGGTAATTTGTAGGAGGATTCTGCAAGACCTCATACTATAGTTAATTTATTATAAAACAAGTATGAACGAAGTGGTTCACCAAAGAAAGTGATAATCTGTCTTGGGAGCCTGCCTGACGGAAGACTAATTCCATATGACTTTTAAAAACAATTATTATCATATGAAACGAGCATTAAAACATGCGTTTAAACCAAAAGTCCATGTTCATTGCGAGCCTACCTACCGTAGGCAGGTTCCATGCGACAACTTAATAAAAAAAAATTAACGCATGAAAAACTAATATAAAACCTAAGGATTTCCGATATAAGATTAGTAACCTGCAATACTTAACCATATTTATATGACCGTAAATTAAAAAGAAAGCTGGCTCAAATTTTAATATGAATCAGCCTCTTACGAAATCAGAGAGAACTAATTAATCAATTACAGTGCAATTAATTTTTTATTTGCAGACAAATCCTTCAATTTAGTTGAAAAAATATTTTGATAAGTACTTTAATAGCATCAATGACTATCAACTAATGAAATCAACTCCAGCTTGACAGGCAAAAAAGCTTTATCCTTTGGCATAAATGTTATTTTCCGCGTAACTCCGGGAATCAAATCAAAATAATTATCACTGAAGAATCCTTCAATCCCTGCAAAATTCATGTAGACATCTTTTGCCAGCACATCAGATTTCAAGGTAATTTCCCAGACATCTCCTTTCTTTAAAACAGTCGAAGTAATGGTTGGTTTTGGTAATTGAAGATTTTTTGGTTGTGTAAAATAATAGGTTTTCTGAGCTAGTATCTTTTCAGGGGATTTTAACGTACATGACATATATACTCCATTAAGATTGTCAGTAAATTTAGAAGTAGATTGCGATAAAACATCAGTAACACCATTGGCTTTTATTTTTACAGGAATAATTTTGGATTGTAAAACTTTGCCTTTAAAATCACATACCTTTATTTCAAATTGTGCTGAAATTTCGTATAATTTATCAGATACAACTGTGACGCAGGTTTTTTCAGCTTTTGAATAGGCCGAAATGATAATCGGTTCGAAGGAACGTTTAATTTCATATTGCAGGGCTTTCCAACGGTGGAAATAATCGCAGCTTGACCATGAAGCCACTGGCCAGCAGTCGTTGATTTGCCACACCAACGATCCCATATTATACGGCATTGCCCGACGATGTGCTTCGATGGCGGACTGAATTCCATAAGCCTGTAAAACCTGACCTACATAAAGGAATTTCTCGAAATTATCCGGAACATGATAATACATTTTCATATAGTCTTTGATCGCCATATTTCCGATAGCACTCCGTTGATGATGGCGCATTACATCCGATTCAATGTTATAGTCTTCCGGTAATGCGAACTTTTTTATTGACTCAAATTCAGGGAAAGACTGGAATCCATATTCGCTCATAAATCGCCCGATATTTTTTGAATAGTTTTCAAAGGGTTCACGCGCATGCCAAACACCCCAATAATGACTATCACCATCCGGATTTGAATTTGTAGCATACTTTTTCGGGACAATACTTGAAGGAGATGATTGCCAATAGGCTGCATCCGGCGACAAAGTTTTTACTGCATCTGCCAAAATATGATTAAAAATGGTATCATACGCTTTCCAAACTTGTTCTCGTTTTTCGACACTATAAGCGTTTTTCCAGCCCCAGCCACCGGTTTTACTTTCATTTTGCCAGGCAACATCTATTTCGTTATTTCCACACCAAAGAGCTATGGAAGGGTGGTTTCGAAGTCGCTTAACCTGATAGTCTGCTTCTTTTGTTACTGAACTCAGAAAAGCATCATTCCCGGGATACATCGAACAGGCAAACATAAAATCCTGCCACACCAGTATCCCATTGCGGTCGCAAAGTTGATAGAAATAATCGTCTTCGTAAATTCCACCACCCCAAACACGCAACATGTTCAGATTTGATTTGACAGCGGTATTTATCTCCCAATCATAAACATCCTTTGTGACACGGTTTAAAAACATATCGTTGGGTATGTGATTTTCTCCTTTTGCAAAAACAGGAATTCCATTCAGTTCGAAATAAAAAGTATGTCCGGCACTATCCGGTTTTTGAATTAATCGCAACGTGCGGAGACCGATTTCCCGACTTTTAGAATCAAATGAATTACCTGATTTAACCCCGGCAGTAATCGTATATAAATTAGGTTTTCCTAATCCATTTGTCCACCAACGTTTTGGGTTTTTGATTTCAAATGGAATTTCAACCAGATTAGTCCCTATATTTAACTCAACCGTTTTCGATATTTTCGTTTTCTCACCCGTTGAAATCTCGACAATGGACCGTTGGTTTTTTGTAGATTGAACCTGAACCTGAGCATTCAAAACGGCAAAATTATCAGTCAATGATTTCTGCATCACATACAAATCTTCAATTTTCAGGTCATTCCATGCCCGAATTAAAACGGGTTTCCAAATGCCAGAAGTTACAAATCGTGGTCCCCAATCCCAACCAAAATGATAGGGAGCTTTACGAATAAAAGGGCAGACTAATTGATCCTTTGATAAGCCCCCATTTTCGGCCTGATCGTTGACTGCAGGAAGGAATATTCCAAAAGATTTCTGCAGTTCAAGTCCTTTTTTGATTGGTGATTGAAATCTGACTTGCAAGAAGTTTTCACCGGGCTTGGCTACCGATTTTACATCGACTAACCATTCACGAAACATATTGTCCGCAGAAAGAATCTTTATCCCGTTTAGGTATACATCAGCAAATGTATCCAGTCCTTTAAAATCAAGTTCTATCTTATCTTTTGCAATAAACTCAGCGGACAGATTAAAGTTTGTTTCATACTCCCAGTCTACCTTATCGATCCACTGCAATTTGCGTTCATTGGTTCTGTAATATGGATCTTCAATCAGTTTGTTGTTCAACAAATCGGTATGAACACATCCGGGCACCTGTGCCTTATACCAGTTCGTTGAGTCGGATTGTTTAAACTTCCAACCGTTGTTTATTTCCAACGAGTATGGATTTGCCAGCAATGATGAAAACACAAGCTGAAGCATCACGATCAAAATGAATTGATAAAAGGCACATTTAGGTTTTAACATCACTATTTTTTAATAAAGTTCAATCTGAAGTTCTCATTAGAATCATTGTTTTTCATAGATAAAATATATGAACCTGCCTGAAGTGATGAGACATTTAACTGATTATTATTCAATATGATATTTGAAAGCACTACTCTACCATCGACACCATAAATTGTGCCCGAAATGTTTTTGGCAGAGCTAATTCCATTAACAAACAATTTGTCAGCAACTGGATTCGGGGAAGCTGAAACAGCATTCAGATACGAAATGTCAGTAACTTTTGTAGGAATCTCAATAAGTTTTATCGTATTTGTACTTTGCGCCAGATTCATTAGAATATCATTCGACAGTGTTTTTTGCCCATCAAGTGGTGAATATATCTCTAAGCTTGATTTAAGCATTCGGCCATTATTCAAAGCGGAAACTTCGTAGGCATTCATACCCGAACGATAGAAATATAATTCACGGAAGTCGACTGCGTTTGGAGCGTCTTTATCACTTAAATAAAATGAAAGAGCTTCCAGTTTTTCGCTAATACTTCCAATAGCGATATTATCAGCATATAAAACAGTTTCTCCGCGAGCGTAGAAGTGAGTTAATGTAATTTTATGCCATTGGCCGTTGTTAACAGCCACTAAGCCTGTAAGTGAGCCGCCATTTGGTGATTGATAACACAACATGCCGGATGCATTAATACTTACCGTACCAACTGAAACTCCTTGTTTAAACGAGGCAATTGTACCTGTGTCTGTTGTTTTTACATCGAATGAAACGGTAAATGGATGAATTGTATTTTCCGGAGTTAATGCAATCTGATTTTGAGTTGACAATGATTTACCTAATGTCAAATAAGTTCCTGAAGCTTTAACTGGCAAGGCTTTACCTGCCTTAATAGCATCGTACAATGAAGGTACAACTGCCATAGCAAGTTCAATATGTCCGGCATCATTCGGGTGGGCTGTATCGTACTGATAACCAACCGGCCATTTCCCTGTTCCATCATCAATAGCACCTAACAGGTTAACACTTGGCACATCCCATTCGTGAATAAGGAGATTCATCTGCTTGATAAATTCATATTCAACTGCCGTAAAATCAGCACGCGTATAGCAATTTGTTACAACAGGATACATACCTTTTTTTCTGGCGTTATCAATTAATAATAGCATGTTTGTCTTAAACTGATTGAATATTGGCTGACCTCCACCCAGAATACCTTCATTTCCTAAAGATAAAGCATACATTACATACTTACTGTATTGAGGAATTAAGTCGGTATTCCATCGAGCCATAACTTTTATCGTATTGTCACCACCAACAGAGATATTAGCTACATTCCAGTTTAATCCAGTAGAATTGGTGTATCTATCTTGTAATAATTTGGTGTACAAACCCACATAACCCTGTGCCACAGTTGTAGCACCGGCACCTGATGGAACAGATGAACCCATAACTGATATTTTAGATTTGTTAAGCAATGCATCATCAACTGCAGTCACAATCTGACTAGTACCACTAATAGCAGAGTTTGGCTGCGTGGTAGTAGCAGTCACTGTTAGCGTTCCATTCGCCTTCACAATAATAAAACCGGTAGAATCAATTGAAGCTAATGTTGGGTTATCGATACTCCATTTTACTCCTTTGAAAGTGGCAGTTGAAGGTGAAACAGTGGCAGTCATCTGTAGGGTGTTACTGCTATTATTAACAAGTGCGCTGGTTACCGTAATACTTGTTACATTTTCAATAGCGACATTCATTTGTAAAGTACCACTTATTGTCGAAGACGGATCTTTAGTGGTTGCAGTAACTGTAACAGTTCCACTAGTTTTTGCAATGAGTAATCCGGTATTATCAATAGTGGCATTAGCCGGATTATCCACACTCCAGGTAACATCCTGAAATATTGCAGTTGAAGGAGCAACTGTTGCTGTCATTTGATAAGCTCCAGTAGTTCCACTTACTGTTTGACTTGTAACTGTTATATCTGTAATAGGAGTATGGTTATATTCTTCAATTTTAAGTAAGTTAATATTGTTATTGCTGCCTGACAATTTTGTGAGTGTAAGCGAAATTTCATTGGATGTATTTGGCACCACAAACCCTGATGAATAAATAGTACTTGTATTTCCATTGTAACCAGGACCTCCCAAATTAACTCCGGCTGTTTGTAGTGTGCCCGAAGAAGTATTTAATCCAACTAAATCGTATTGTGCAACTCTAGTTTCTGTAGTATTCCTACTGCCAAAAATCTTAAATTTATAAGCAGAATTGGGATTTAAATCTGTAAATTTCATACTTCCGGTTGAACTATTCCCAAAGTAATCCTGTGTAGCCGTTGCAACTGCAAATTCGCCTAAAAGTAAAGGATCCGGAGCTGCCAACCCACCTGCACTCACATCATAGGCACTTAAGGCAGTTACCATTTTTTGACTATAACCGGTCGTAGTGTTTATACTATTTACCAAAGGTACTGCAGCTGCTGTTGCAGTCGGGTCTGTGATATTATTCCAATAATTACCATTTGCATCCGGACTTGTAGTTAAGGCAGCAGATGTTCCAAAATCGAGAAACAAACTCTGAATGGCAGAAATCTTTGCACCGATAACCGATAGTTGCAAACTACCACTTACAGTTGAAGTAGGATCTTTTGTAGTTGCCGTTACTGTTATTGTCCCGTCTTTTTTTGCTTTAAGTAAACCTGAAGCACCAATAGTGGCAACATCAGTATTATCTACACTCCAGCTTACTTCTTTTACTGCATTGATAGGCGAAACTGTGGCTGTCATCTGATAGGTTCCTTCAGCCGCAGAAACACTTTTACCTGTTACGGTAATACTTTCAAGAGGAGCAGAATTATACTCCTCAATCTTCATCATATTCAAATGCCAGTATGTACCTGCAACTTTTGAAACATCGATGGTAATTACACCGGCTGCAGTAGGACTTATGATGGTTGAAGCCAGAAAAGTTTGTGTGTTTTGATTAATTGTTCCACCGCCCAGGCCTGTTCCCGAAGTTTGATTCGTGCCCGTAAATGAGTTAATTCCGGTAAAAACATATTGAGTTGTTCTGATTTCAGTAGTGTTTCTACTCCCAAATGCATAGAATTTATATCCTTTTGATGGATTCAATCCTGATAATTTGAATGAAGCTGCCACACCATTAAAGAAATAGTCCTGTGTAGCTGTATTGATGGCCATTTCGCCTAAAAGAGCCGGATCAGGGGTTAATAAAGCGCCATTAAGAATTCCATTTTTTGAACAGGCAACCGTAGTAGTTAAAACATAGCTTGTGGTAACATTGGCTGTATTAACTAAAGTTGCACTATTATTTAAAGCAGTTCCATTCACATTGGTCCAGGAATTTCCATTTGCATCCGGACTAACAGTTATATTTCCGTTGGTTACATCATTCGGACCAAAATCAAGAAAAAAACGTTGGTTCATTGTCTGAGCATTTATGCTTATTGACAGTAACACAACATAGAGTGATAGAAAAATTGATTTCATAATAATAAATTTAAAAGTATTTGATTTGAATATAAATTTTTAATTATTTGACTGTAACACTGTCTGCAAGCATATACATATTAGGTAAATCCTTGCTAAACAGGCTTAACGGACTTTTGTACATGGTAACAAAATCGGGTGCTGATGCATGTCCTGCAAAAACTGAGTAAAAATGACTTCCACTTAGTGTTGGGTCGTATTTGTTTCGCCACATTACTACCATACTTACCCGTTGACCGGTAAATGGTGTAAGTATGGT
>CAIQOG010000088.1 GCA_903873355.1 uncultured Bacteroidales bacterium | reverse complement strand
AGTCAAACGTACAAAAACCTTTGTATAAAGCTGATAACCTTTAAATAAGAGTCCTTTTTCAGGTTCATTCATTTCCAGAATTAGCAAATGCCCACCCTGACGCAACACACGGTTAATCTGCTGCAGACTTTCAGGCAGTTTTTCAAAATTACGAATTCCAAAAGCTATGGTAGCGGCATCAAAACTCGCATCAGCAAAAGTCATAGCTGAAACATCCTGCACCTCGAGATTAATTTTATCACTCAGCTTTGCTTTTTCAATTTTTACGCGTCCCATTTCCAGCATTTTGTCCGAAATATCAACGCCGGTAACATGTAGCGGATTCAGAAATTTATAGGATTTAATGCACATATCGCCTGTTCCGGCAGCTATGTCGAGGATATGTTTGGGATTGTAAGGTTTGAGTGTAAGCAAAGAACTTCTGCGCCAGGTACGGGCTAATCCCCAGGTCATAATATCGTTAAACTGATCGTATTTGTCCGAAATGACATTGAACATACGAGCCAGTTGAGCGGTTTTTTCTTCGTCCTGATTATAGGGCTTAACCTTGGTGAAGTCGGCCCCTAAGCCCTGAAGGGGAACAGGATTAGTGTTATTATCTGTATTTTTTTCATTTAAACGATCTGTTCATTTCCCCCTTTAGGGGTTAGGGGTGGATTTTTTTAAACTTCTCACAATCAGCCATATTCCCCAGGCGATAAACGGTAAACTGAGAATTTGCCCCATGTTTAACAGCATGTCAGCCTCAAATGCTTCCTGTTTGTTTTTGATAAATTCCAGCATAAAGCGAGAACCAAAAATGCCAATCAAAAATACACCGAAAATAAGTCCGTTCTTTTTGTAGGCTTCTTTTTTCCAGTATAACCACCAAACAACTGCAAAAGTTATCAAACAATACAATATTTCATAAATCTGAGTAGGATGCATGGGTACGGTTTCGTTATTGCGTTGGAAGATAAATCCCCAGGGCAGAGTAGTGGCACTACCGTAAATTTCAGAATTCATTAAATTTCCCATGCGGATGGATGCTCCACAAATAGCAACACCAATCACCAAACGGTCGAAAATCCATACATAGCCTTTTTTTGAAACGTTTCTGTTGAAGAAATACATGGCAATCAGAATCCCAATTGCGCCGCCATGACTGGCTAATCCACCATGCCAGATATACAGGATTTCGAGAGGATGCTGCGAAAAATAGTCCCATTCGTAAAACAGACAATGACCAATCCGGGCACCAAGAATTGTTCCGATAACGGTGTACATAAACAGTTTATCGAGCCATGCTTCCGGTAATCCTTCATGTTTGAAAAGCTTCTGAACGATTAATAATGTGGCATAAATACCTACAGCCCAAAGTAATCCGTACCAACGAATAGCCAGCGGACCTAAATGAACCAAAACCGGATCGACATTCCATGTGATATAATTTAACATAATAGATAGATTAAAGAACCCCTAACCCCTAAAGGGGAACTTAGTTAGTTGTTGTTAAAAAACCAGTACTAATTTCAATCCCCCTTTAGGGGTTAGGGGTCATTGTAAACTAATTTGCTCCGTGACAGTTTTTATATTTCTTTCCGCTTCCGCAAGGACATTGATCATTCCGACCAGGTGTTTTATCTACACGTATTGGTGTGTGAGTTTGTTGTTCACGGGTATCCTGTTTCGTTGGATCTTCGGCATTGCCTCTGTTACTGTCAACATCGGCTTTTTGTGTTTTGTATTTGCTCAAATCCAGTCGTTGAGCCGGACGGGCTTCACGAACCTGTTCCGGTTCACGCATCGGAATTTGTCCACGCATCAGGATTGCCAACACTTTACGGTTGATAGAATCAATCATTTCTTTGAACAGGCCAAACGATTCAAGTTTGTAAATCAACAACGGATCTTTTTGCTCGTAGCTTGCATTCTGAACCGAGTTGCGTAATTCGTCCAACTGGCGGAGATGTTCTTTCCATTCATCGTCAATTACATACAAAAGTGTCTGTTTTTCAAAGGCTTTCACCACTTCACGACCTTCGTTTTTATAGGCCAGTTCCAACGGAACAGTTACATTGAAAACACGTTTTCCATCAGATACAGGAATAAGAATATTTTCGTACTGATTTCCTTTTGTTTCGTAAACTTGTTTAATAACGGGAAACGAAATGGCAGCCAGCTTATCCATTTTACGCTTGAAAGTTTCAATAGCCGATTCAGTAAGTTTTTGGCTTAATACATTGGCTCTGGTGTTGTGAACTTCATCTTCTTCGAGCGGAGAATCCATCGCAAACACTTTCATCAGCTCAATTTCATAATCCAGAAAATCGCCACTGTTTTTCATACTTTCAGCTACATTTTCAGAAGTATCGTAAATCATGTTGGTAATATCCACACCGATACGTTCACCCATCAAAGCATGGCGGCGTTTGGAGTAAACAACCTCACGTTGAGAATTCATAACATCGTCATATTCAAGCAGTCGCTTACGAATTCCGAAGTTATTTTCTTCCACTTTTTTCTGAGCACGTTCAATAGATTTTGAAATCATCGAGTGTTCAATCATTTCGCCTTCCTCAAAACCAAGTCGGTCCATAACGCCCGAAATACGTTCCGAACCAAACAGACGCATTAAATCATCTTCCAGCGAAACGTAGAAAATAGACGATCCCGGATCACCCTGACGACCGGCACGACCACGTAACTGGCGGTCGACACGGCGACTTTCGTGACGCTCAGTACCGATAATGGCCAAACCACCGGCTTCTTTTACTTCGGGAGTCAGTTTTATATCTGTACCACGACCAGCCATATTAGTAGCGATGGTAACAGTTCCTTTTTGTCCGGCTTCTGCCACAATGTCAGCTTCACGCTGGTGCAACTTGGCATTCAGTACATTATGCTTGATTTTGCGGCCATTCAACATACGGCTCAGCAACTCGGAAATTTCTACCGAAGTTGTACCCACAAGTACCGGACGACCGGCAGTAACGAGTCTGTCAATTTCTTCAATTACAGCGGTATATTTTTCGCGTTTGGTTTTGTAAACGCGGTCTTCCATATCATTACGGGCAATCGGACGGTTGGTTGGAATCACTACTACGTCTAATTTGTAGATATCCCACAACTCACCGGCTTCAGTTTCAGCCGTTCCGGTCATACCTGAAAGCTTGTGATACATGCGGAAATAATTTTGCAATGTAATCGTTGCAAAAGTCTGTGTGGCAGCCTCAATGGTTACACGCTCCTTGGCTTCAATGGCCTGATGCAATCCATCAGAATAACGACGACCATCCATAATACGTCCGGTTTGCTCGTCCACAATCAATACTTTGTTATCAATTACCACATATTCAACATCTTTTTCGAAAAGAGTATATGCCTTAAGTAACTGATTGATAGTATGAACACGTTCTGATTTGATAGAATAGTTTAGTAGCAGTTCGTCTTTCAGATTTTGCTTTTCCTCAGTCGATAAGGCTTTGTTTTTTTCCATTTCTGCAATTTCACCACCTACATCGGGTAAAACGAAGAAATGTGCATCATCGGTATTGTCGGTAATTAAATCAATTCCTTTATCGGTAAGCTCAATTGAGTTTTGTTTTTCATCAATTACAAAATAAAGCGGATCAGTAGCAATGTGCATATTGCGGTTGTTTTCCTGCATATAAAACTCTTCGGTTTTAAGCAGTATTGCCTTGATTCCCTGTTCACTCAGGTATTTAATGAGTGGTTTGTTTTTCGGCATACCTTTGTATGAACGGAACAGCGCCAACGCACCTTCTTCCTGTTCTTTTTTGTCAGCCGATTTCATTAAATTACGTGCTTCTGACAAGTACTTTGTAGCCAGTGTTTTTTGAGTATTTACCAATCGCTCCACTTTCGGGCGCAATTCGTCGAAAAGCTGATCTTCTCCTTTAGGAACGGGACCGGAAATAATCAAAGGCGTACGGGCATCGTCAATCAACACCGAGTCAACCTCATCCACGATAGCGTAATTATGTTTGCGTTGCACGAGGTCTTCAGGCGAAGTGGCCATATTGTCGCGCAGGTAGTCGAAACCAAATTCGTTGTTTGTTCCGAAGGTAATATCCGCCATATAAGCCTCACGACGGCTGTCGGAGTTGGGTTGATGTTTATCAATACAATCTACAGAAAGTCCATGGAACATATATAGCGGTCCCATCCATTCCGAGTCACGTTTTGACAGGTAATCATTTACAGTTACCACATGAACACCTCTGCGAGTCAGTGCATTGAGGAAAACAGGAAGTGTAGCCACCAGCGTTTTACCTTCACCGGTTCCCATTTCCGATATTTTTCCTTTGTGTAAAACCACACCACCAAAAAGCTGAACATCGTAATGTACCATTTCCCATTTAATGAGGTTTCCGCCGGCAGTCCATTCGTTTTTATAAATGGCTTTGTCACCATTTATCGTTACAAAATCACGTGTTGCCGCCAATTCCCGGTCAAACTGAGTTGCTGTAACCACAATTTCCGGATTTTCAGTCAGACGGCGTGCAGTGTCTTTGATAATGCTGAATGCTTCGGGAAGAACTTCATCCAGAACAACTTCGTATTTGTCTGTAATTTCTTTTTCAAGTTTGTCAATTTCCGTGTAAATCTTTTCGCGTTGATCGATTTCAGTTTCTTCAATGCTTGCTTTCAACTCTGCTACTTGTGCAACTTCTGTAGCCACATAGTCCTGAATGCGTATTTTAAGTTTTTCAGAACGATCACGTAGTTCATCATTGCTGAGTGATTTTATTTCATCATAAACAGCCTTTATTTTATCAACAAATGGTGTAATTTCTTTAAGGTCGCGTTGTGCTTTATTACCGAGAAGTTTTCCCAGAAAATCATTTAATCCCATATTCCAACAAATTATTTATAGTGTTTTGTGTATTTGTGCCAATTTTGTCATGTTTTTCGAAAAAGACTGACAAAGATACGATTTTTCGTTCTAAAATACGATTTTTATGTCAATTTATTCGGCGGCAGATAGGAAGCAAAAAGTGCTCCAAAAAATTCTATGAAATGTCAATTGTGATTTTTTCATCAAAAATAAGAACCAAATTGTAATTCTAATTGTTTTGATGTATCTTTGTTTTTATGAATTTAAATCTCAAAAGAATTTCTGAAAAATGAATATCAAACAAATTTTCAAAAACAACGAAAAGTGGATAGCCGAAAAGCTGAAATGTGACGAGGAGTATTTCAAAAAACTTTCAGCCGGACAAAACCCTGAAATACTGTATATTGGCTGTTCGGATAGTCGCGTTACAGCCGAAGAACTAATGGGAGTGAAGCCGGGTGAAGTATTTGTACATCGAAACATTGCTAACATGGTGTCGAACAACGACCTGAGTGCCATGTCGGTGGTAAATTATGCCGTTTCGCACCTGAAAGTGAAACATATCATTGTTTGCGGACATTATTATTGTAGTGGTATTAAGGCCGCCATGCAGTCGAAAGATTTGGGAATACTCAATCCGTGGCTTCGAAGCATTCGTGACGTATACCGTTTGCATCAAAACGAATTAAAAGCTATAGAAACCGAAGAAGAACGCTATAAACGTCTGGTGGAACTGAACGTGCAGGAACAATGTGTGAATGTGATTAAAACAGCCGATGTTCAGAAAGCCTATTTCGAACGCGAACTAACTGTTCATGGCTGGGTTTTTGATGTTCATACCGGTAAACTGATTGACCTGAAAATCGATTTCGACGATATTCTGAAACATATTATGGAGATTTACAGGATTATTTAGTCATTAGTTTATAGTTCGTAGTTTATAGTTTATAGAAATGTGTTGACTTGTGGAATTTGTTTTTCCATCGGCAGAAGTGAAATATATCCTTCAAAAAACAAAAAAAAACGCCTCAGAGGAGTCTCCAAGGCGTTTTCTTATATTTACTATAAACTGTAAACTACGAACTATAAACTGATTAAGTATTCATTCCACCACAAACAGCAATTACCTGACCGCTTACATAACTTGACAAGTCAGATGCAAGGAACAGGGTAACTTTAGCTACTTCGTCAGGACTACCTCCACGACGCAATGGAATTACTTCAGCCCATTTAGCACGTTGTTCGTCAGTGAGAGCGTGTGTCATTTCAGTTTCGATAAAGCCCGGAGCAATAGCATTAGCACGGATACCGCGTGAACCTAATTCTTTAGCAACCGATTTAGCCAAACCAATCATACCTGCTTTGGAAGCTGAGTAATTTGATTGTCCTGCATTACCCGAAACACCAACCACAGAGCTCATATTGATAATACTACCCGATTTTTGTTTCATCATTACCGGAGTACAAGCGTGAATAAAATTAAAAGCAGATTTGAGGTTTACATTGATTACTGCATCCCACTGCATTTCGCTCATACGCATCATTAAACCGTCTTTGGTGATACCTGCGTTGTTAACCAGCACGTCTATACGACCAAATTCTTTCACGATTTCGTCAACTACAGCGTGAGTTTCTTCAAAATTAGCAGCATTTGAAGCATAACCTTTGGCTTTTACGCCTAACGCTTCGATTTCTTTCTGAGTATTCAACGCATTTTCGTCGATGTTCAAATCGGTGAATGCAATGTTAGCACCTTCACTGGCTAATTTTAAAGCAATTGCTTTTCCAATTCCACGGGCAGCTCCTGTAACGATAGCTGTTTTTCCTTCTAATAATTTCATAGAATATATTTTAATTTTAAAATGATTTCCTGAAAAATTTCGGGT
>CAIQOG010000087.1 GCA_903873355.1 uncultured Bacteroidales bacterium | reverse complement strand
TTTTTTTTTACAATCTTTAGCTTGCTAATAACCACCAATGTTGTTGCTACTAATTATTATGTGTCGGCAACTGGCAATGATTCAGCTGATGGTTTGACTATTTCTACACCGTGGCAGAGTATTGCTAAAGTGAATTCTTCATTCTCGTCATTTCTGGCAGGTAGTACCATCAATTTTAAAAGAGGTGAAACCTTTTACGGCACCATTAATATTGACAATTCCGGCACAAATGAAAACCCTATTACGATTATTGCCTATGGAACTGGCAATAAACCTATCATTACCGGTTTTACAACCATCACCAATTGGACAAATGAAGGTAGTGGTATTTATTCAAAAGTAATTCCATCGGATAGTCTTACCAACATGGTAACCATTGATGGAATGCAAGTCGGTATGGGACGTTTTCCGGATAATGAATATTTGAAATTTGAATCTTTTGATACCAATAAATCAATTAGCGATAAAGATTTAGGAACTTCAACAAACTGGACAGGAGCGGAGATTGTCATTCGGAAAAATGACTGGACTATTGATAGATGCCTTGTAACCAATCATACTGCAGATGTTTTGTCGTATAAAAATCTGGCTTCAAATCAAGAGCCTAAAGCTAATTTTGGCTATTTTTTTATGAATGACTTAAGAACTCTAACAAGCTTCGGTGAATGGTATCATAATCCCGCTACAGGAAAGTTTTACATGTACTTTGGGTCGGTTAATCCTAACACAAAAGTAGTTCGGGTTGCAACACTCAACAACTTGATTTATAACAAATCTCATGCTTATATAAAGCTTGAAAATCTTAAGTTGACCGGTTCAATAGACAATGCTGTGGAATTTCTTGGTGCAAATGACTACTGTAGTGTTCAGCACTGTGATATTTCTTTTGTTGGAAATACAGGGATAAATCTTGCCAAAGGAAGTATGGCTTGCATTCTGGATAATAATAGCATTCAAGATTGTAATAATTGTGCTATTGAAAATAACAGTTCAGCATCACTAACAACAAATAATACAATATCAAATATCGGTCGCATCTTAGGACAATCAAAAGCTGATGTAGGACTAAATGGTATATATATGACGGGTAATGGAGGAGAAATCAGTTATAATACCATTAGTAATATCGGATATTGCGGTATTATAGTGAAATATAAAGGTGCATCCACCGTGAGCTATAATCGTATTGATTCAGTCTGTTTATTACTAAATGATGGTGCTGGAATTTATACCTGTAAACCAAATGCTGATGTCCGAATTATTGACCATAATATCATAACCAATGCTATCGGGAATTATGCCGGAACTCCCGGTACCCATTCAATGGCTGAAGGGATTTATTTAGATGAATATACTTCAAATGCTGTGGTTACAAATAATACCGTTGCCAATATTGGTAATTCAGGCATTAAACTTCACAAGGCACACGATAATACGATTATAGACAATACCAGTTTCAATTGTGGTGCTGGCGTAGATTTTCAGAATTCAAGTGTCATGGCTGATTACATTCATGGCATCTCTTTTCGGCGAAATTTGATTGTTTCAAAAACTTCCTCACAGAATTCAATTTATTTTCATACAACATATAATGACGATATTACGCTTTTTGGGATTGCTGATAGTAATTATTATGCAAACCCTATTAATTATAATCCAACATTCAAAATAAAGCAACCTGCCATAGGAACGATAGAAATGAGCTTGACGGCTTGGCAAGCATTTTCAAAACAGGATGCACACTCCAAAAAATCTCCTGTTTTAGTTAATAATATCAATAACATACGGTTTGAGATGAATGCAACTAAAAATTTGAAATCTATCACCTTAGATAGGAAGTATATGGGCGTGGATGGCAAAATATACAAAGGCTCCATTACAATGCAACCGTTCTGTTCTGTAGTTCTAATGAAATACTACAACTCTGCTGTTGAAAGTCATTAAGCAACAAAATAAAAACATGAATAAATTCAACCTAATACTATCCATCATTTTATTCTGCTTTTCTTTTTTTTTTAATGTTAATCATTAAACCTTCGGGATTGATAGGGCCAATGAAGTTAATAAAATACACAAAATAACAGATAATATTTCTCCATATGTAATTCTGTTTTTAAAACTATAGATTACACTTTCCTTTCCTATCATATATTAAACAAACTCGCTATTGTTCGACTCCGTATTTCATCCCAACAGACTATTCTACAGGAATTTCAAAAATAATCACTTTTCACACTACCCTTTAAGAAAGAATATCTGCCTTATTATTACAGGTACTTATAAATAATACAATTCATCCTTAAAAATCAATTACATGAACACAAAAAAACTCATTCTGGCAATGACAATTTTATGGGGGATTTTCTCCTGGACGGCAAAAGCCGATGTAACCAAAAAAATCGGTTCTTCCGATGGTGGGACTACACTTAGCACAGGTGCAGATTTTTTAAACTTAGGTGCTGCCTTTACTGCCATTATTGCCAATACTGGAGGTATTTATACAGGAGTAATTACTCTTCAGATTATTGACAATACCACTGAGCCTGCTAAAGCTGTATTAAATTCCAATGCGAATTGGACTACTATAAATATTTATCCAACAGTTACCGGAAAAACCATTGGCGGAGATCTGTCTGATGTATTAATTTGGCTGACTGGTGTTGGTCATGTAACCATTGATGGACGTTTAAACGCAACCGGGAGTACCCGTGACTTGACCATAAGCAATACCGGAGGAGCAACTTTGTCAAGTGCAACTGCAATCAGATTTGATGGAGGTTCATCCAATAACACGATTAAATATTGTACAATTAAAGGTTCGTCAACCTCTGTAAACCGAGCTACAATCATGTTTGTTGGATCAGGTAATAGTAATAATACAATTAGCAACAACTTGATAACCAACGCCAATAATGCTAAAAGACCTGAAATGTCAATTTACTCGTCAGGCTCAACAACAGCAAATGACAACAATAAAATTCAGGACAATGAATTTAAAGATTGTATGTCGGGGTCAGCTGCAAGTAGCTCGTATGTCATATGGCTATCAACTCTCAGTACAAACTGGACAATCTCCGGTAATAGTTTTTACGAAACAGCTCCAATAGCTCCAAGCACTGCTACAGCTTTCACTGTTATAGCAGTCGCAGGAACAACTACCGGACATACGATATCAAATAATTACATTGGTAGCTCGGATAAACAATGTACTGGTAGTAATGCCTTCACAAAAACAAATGCACAAACGAATGCATTTACTGCTATTTCACTTGTGGTGGGAGCCACACCGATTACAACTCTTTCAAATAATACCATTCAAAAAATTGATTGGACTAATCCGGCAACAGGACCTGATATAAAAGGAATTGAAATTTCAGGAGGTGTGAATGCTATTGGTAATACTATTGGAGCGACAACCGGCACAGGGTCCATCAACTGTACACTTAATGGTCAATCTGTGTATGGAATCAAGGTTTCAAGTAGCACCGGGGCAGTAGTTTTATCCAACAACAATATTGGCTCAATTACCACAAATCTAAATACAGCAGTAACAACTATTTATGGAATTTACAATGATGGTTCATCAAATGTTACCATCAGTAACAATACTATAGGAAGTACAACCACCGGAAGCAGCATTAATGCAAGCGCAAGTACATCAAGCCAGATTTTATATTGCATGAGAATTAAAGGTACAGGAACAAATACCATTAGTGGGAATACAATTTCCAATATATCAAATGGAAGTACAAACTCAGGCAATATTTGGGGTATGTATATTCAAGGTGGTACAAATGTAATAAATGGTAATTTTATAAATAAATTATCCTTTCCTGGTGGTACCGGCTCAGCTACTGCAATGGCAGGTATTAATATCATCACTACTGCTGCAAGTAGTACTTCTACCTTTTCCAACAATATTATTTCGTTGGGAGAATCAAATCAATATGAGAAAATATATGGTATATGGGAGCAGAATACAACACTAACAGCCACTAGCAATATCTATTTTAACACGGTGTATATTGGGGGCACAGTTGCAAGCACTTCAAATGGTTCATACTGTATCTGGAGTGCAAATGCATCAACCAGCAATAGAAATATCAAAAATAATATTCTAGTAAGCGCGCGTTCATCGACAGGTGCTAGCAATTTACATTATTCGCTTTATGCTACTGCAGGTTCTGGTACTTTTACATGTGATTACAACGATTATGTTGTATCAGGAACTGCGAGTGTATTAGGAAATTATGCAGCAGCTAATGTTACAACTGGTCATGTAATCGTAACAGGTCAGGATGCTAACAGTATTGTTACCGATCCAACATTTACAAGTCCCGGCACAACTGCCGGTAGTTACTTACCTACTTCATTTTTTAATGGACTTTCCGCAACTGGAGTTACTACCGATTTTGGAGCTTGTACAAGAGCTGGTACTCCAAAAATGGGTGCATTGGAAGGTGGGCCACTACTTGCAGGAACCACTACCGTTTCTTCAATAACTAGTACTACTGCATCTAGTGGCAGTACTGTAAATTCTATTGGTTCAAGTTTAGTTACTGCACGAGGTATTTGTTGGAAAACAACTTCAGGTCCATTGATTACAGATAGTCACACAACAGATGGTAGTGGGAGCGGATCTTTTACAAGTAGCATCACTGGGCTTACTGCCAATACAACTTATTATGTTCGATCGTATGCAACCAATACTACGGGTACAAGTTATGGAGCAGAAATCAGCTTCAACTCTGCTAAAACTCCTATAATAACTGGTGCAGCTTCTGCCACAGCATTTACTACCACCTACGGTACGGCTTCAACTGCTCAGAGTTTTGCAGTTTCCGCCGTAAATTTAACCGCCGATTTAGTAGCTACAGCTCCTACCGGTTTCGAAGTATCAAGTGATGGGGGAACAACCTATGGAAGTTCTGCTACGTTCAGCAAATCGGGTAGTGCAGCGGGTGGAACATTGAAAGTTCGTTTGGCTGCCAATGCTGCTGTTTCAGGCACTTATAATTCCCAAAATATAGTATTATCAAGCACAGAAGCTACTTCAGTAAATATTGTATCTGCAGCAAGCGGAAATACCGTTACTGCTAAAGCATTGACCATTACTGCCACTGTTGTAAACAAGACTTACGGTTCAGCTCTAACTGGTGGTTCTGGTTCAACTGCATTTACTTCAAGCGGATTGCAAAACAGTGAAACCATTGGAACAGTAACCATTACTTATGGCACTGGTTCTGCCGCCAATGCTGCTGTTGCCACGTATAGTTCTGCGGCTGTTGTACCTTCTGCTGCTACAGGTGGCACATTTATAGCAAACAACTATGCGATTACATATGCTTCAGGGAATATAATTGTTGGAACAAAAACGTTGACAATTACAGCTGACAATAAATCCATAGCTTACGGTACAGCAGCTTCAACGGTTACTAGTACTGGGACATATACTGCTACAGGATTTATAACGGGTGAAGATGCCACAGTTATTAGTGGTTCAATATCATATTCAACCACATATACCAATACAACTGTTGCCGCTACTTCGGGAGTTAGCATTACGCCTATCGTTACAAGTTTAACGGCTACAAATTATAGCTTTACACCAGCCGATGGTACAATAACTGTATCAAAAGCAACCCCAAGCATTTCTTTACAAACTTCCACCGTAAATTACAGTGGTTCAGCTCAGTCAGCAATCGTTAATGGTTCAGTGACAGGTTCGGCAAGTAATGTGAAATACAATGGCTCTGCTACTGCACCAACGGCTGTTGGTTCTTATGCAGTTACAGCTAATTTTGCACCAACAGATAATACAAATTATAGTAGTTTGATTGATGCAAGTGCTGGTACATTTAGTATTAATGCTACCGTACCAGATACTCCAACCGTTGTTACAGCAACTGCCGGTAATACACAGGTATCAGTTGCGTTCACTGTACCTTCGAATAATGGTGGTTCAACTATTCTGGATTATACAGTAACGCCTTACATTGGTGCAACACCAGGAACAACTGTAACAGGTTCAGCAAGTCCAATTGCAGTAACCGGACTTACTAATGGAACAGCTTATACCTTTACAGTAACAGCACGTAACAGTGTAGGTAGTAGTTCAGCAAGTGATGCATCAAATTCAGTAACACCGGTGTCACCATCAGTAACTGTATTAGCTAATGCAAATCTGTCAAGCTATTCACCAAGTTCAGCAACCGATGTAACAGTTTCTGCAGGTGAACTTACCGTAGATGATAATTTCAGTGTAAAAACTATGACTGTTGCACCGGGTGCGAAACTAACATTAGCTTCAGGAAAGACACTAACAGTAGTAGGCGCATTAACTCTTCAGAGTGATGATGCTCACGGTACAGCAACTTTTGTTGATAATGATGGTAGTACATTAAGTACTGGCAGTATTGACGTTCAACGCTATTTGAAAGGTGGACGTAACTGGTATATTTCAAGTCCGGTTTCATCTGCAACTGCCAACGTATTTAATGTTGCATCAAGCAAAGATATAGTGTATAATTATAGCGAATCTACAGGTACTAATAATCCTTGGCCACAGATTAGCACTGGCTCTACAGCATTGAATGTTATGCAGGGTTATGTGGTAAAACTAAATACCGACACCACTATTAATTTTACAGGTACATTAAATACAGGTGAACAGACAACTTCATTCAATCGGACTATTGGTCAAGTCAAAGAAGGTTTTAATCTGGTTGGTAATCCTTATCTGTCTTATGTAAATATTAAAGACATTCAGACATCTGATACTGTACATATAGAAACATCCTATTGGTTGCGTTCAAGAAACTCAGGAAATACTGCTTATGTATTTGATACGTACAATTTGAAATCAGGAATAGGTGTTGCAAATAGTGGATTGAAACTAACCAAATACATTCCACCTATGCAGGCATTTTGGGTTCGGGTTAAACAGGGATTCACGACTGGTTCGTTGACTTTGCATAATACATTACGAGCCCATCAGGATAGTGTATACAATGTTTTTAGAGCTCCTGCAGCCTCAGAATTAACTCAGCAAATTTTGCGTTTGCAGGTTTCAAATGGAGTAATCACCGACGAAACTGTACTTTACACCAATTCAAATGCATCGAATGGTCTTGATGATTATGATTCGCAGAAAATGAATGAAGGAAATATTACGATTCCGCAAATTTACACACTTGCAGGTACTGAACAACTTGCCATTAACGGATTAAATAATATATCTTATGATCTAGAAATGCCGCTTGGACTTACAATTAGCACTTCTGGAACATTCAGTCTGAAAGCATCTCAAATCAGTAACTTTGTATCAGGAACACAATTAATTCTGAAAGACTATGCTAATATTGACAGTCCAATTAATACAGACCTAAGCGATGGTAATACTTATTCATTCTCATCGGGTGCAACCACGAATAATACCAGTCGCTTTACATTGACATTCCGTGCTCCTTCGGTAGCTACCGAAATTAATTCAACTGAAAAAGGAAGTTTCTGGATTTCAACCAATGCTAATGGACAGATAATCGTGAATGGTAACTCAAGTGAAAATACTTTGGTGACAATTTATAATGCTTTAGGACAGAAAATCGTGTCGAAAAACATAACTCATGCAAATGCTCCATTAGGAAATTCGCTTCAAGCAGGTGTATATATGATAACAGTAAGTAATGCTGGTAAAAGTATAACAAAGAAAATTATTATTGATTGATAATTTTAACATAAAACCTTAACTGTGAATTGTTTACAATCTTTGCCGCCTTCTCCTTTTTGGAGTTGGCGGAAAAGAGAATTAAAAAATTAGAATCAAATACATAAACACAAAACTGTATGAACACAACTAAAAAACAATACAAACTACCTCAGATTGAGCGTATTGAATTGGACAATGAAATTGCTTTACAATTGGAATCCACTCCCCCTAAAGCACCTGGAGAAACCAAACTTAATACCCCTGATTATTTTAATAATGATCCGTTTAAGGCGAGTCTGGGATAAAACGAATTTTTTAGGTTCTCTCTGTTTATTTTTTTTAAGGTTGGAAAGAATGTTTGATATTCAAAATCAAACATTCTTTCTTTTTTTTGTAATAACAGAAGTCCTTCGACTTGGTCAAATATTCTTTATTACAAAATGACAGAGTTCCAACTCGGTCAACTTTATGTGTATCCATATCATTAAAACCTTATGCATTTATTGAAAGATGATCTCTGTATATGCATAAAACAAAGCACTTTATGGTAACAAACACGGTTTATTTTGTATTTACCGCTTTTGTTACTATATTTGCAACCAAAATAAATACATTCCAAATGATAGAAAAACTCAAAAATCTATATGGGGAAGAGGGAATTGTCACGAAAGAAAATATCCTGGAGAT
>CAIQOG010000086.1 GCA_903873355.1 uncultured Bacteroidales bacterium | reverse complement strand
GGCAATTTTTCGGTTTTGGCCTTGCGGTCGTAACCCGCAGGCAGATAAAGCGTTCCCGAAAGTTCCACACCATCAGTCCGTTTGTATTTTATCACTTCTTTGTACACATCCTTGATGCTTTTAAAAGGATTCGGGAAATGTGTAACCTGTGTAACCTCATCTTTCTTGTGGAAATTACGGAAATAATAGTTCGGATAATCGTTTTTTGACTGAATACGCACCAACGCTTCTCCTTTTTTGTAATCCTCTATATCGAAAATTTCCTCCATTTTGTCGGTATAAGCCGACTGGTAAAGGCGATTGGTTTTGAGCGTTTTCAGATTCAACGCATCGATAAACGGAAACTGTCCTTTAGGAGTGTGTCCATCGCCAATGCGAAACAGGCAATTGTCAGCAATTCCCAAGACGTATTTGCCGTATTCATTTTTCCATGTATCAAAATGACCGGGGTCGGAATAAATGTCCTGAAAATTGCGATCATCAATCACTTTCGGAGCATCGTCGGGTTTTGACGGATTTATCAGATAGGTTTTTTCATTTCGGGTATCGTACCATTCATCCTGTACGATGGCTGTAGAAGCATTTCCCCAAATTACATTCATAAACCGCTGAGCAGTTTTAGTCAACAAAGTCGGTTCTTTTTCAAAAGGTGCTTTCCAAAGATAAACAGCATCGCGAAAATCGGCTTTCGTTTGCGGATTACCGCCATCCAACGCTTCCACATAAAATAAGGTTGCAGGTTCATCCAATCGCCAGTTTAATTGACGTTTACCTTTGCGAACTGCCATAAACCCTTTTGGTAACACTTCCGAAAGCGGGACTTCATTCACCGTTTTCACTTCGTTTCCTTTCAAATCGTACACCACCGAAACCGATGGAAACCGGTTGAGTGGAACAATATACGAGAATGGCTTCGTGATAGTTGTTGCCAGCAAATACTTTCCGTCGGGCGAGAACGACTCAAGATTGTACATATTTTCGCTTTTAAAAAGTTCTGCTTTTCCTTTCAAATCCACTTTGTAAAGTTCTGAGCTTGCCAAGGTCACAAAATTCGCTTCATCAACGGCATTTTTCAACAAATCGGGATAAGTTCGGTTTTGCGACTTTGAACCATCGCTCACTGATATTGTCGGACCAGCGGGCAATTGCTTTTTAGAATCCATCAATGCCGGGCGGTTTTTGGGGATTAGCCTGACAAGTATTGCTTTACTGTCCTGATACCAGTTTAACGGATTGCCCAGATTGGCATTTACCACAGCTTCGGTCAGACGGGTAGCTTGTGCCGAAGCAACATCCAGTACCCAAAGCTCAACGCCCGTTGCTGCGGTATTAGTGAAAGCAATCTTTGTTTCGTCGGGCGACCAGGTTATAAAGCTGATTCGGGGATTTGCAGGCAAACCTTTTACCTGAACGGGCTCTTTCTCCAAAACTTTCCGCACCTTCATATTGTTTACATAATTGACAGATGAGCTTATATTCGTCAACGGATTAATGCGCAGACCGCCCATGCTCATTTCCTGTTGATTCAGGTCTTCCAATGATTTATAGGTACTGCGGTAATTCAGCAACATGTATTCTTTTTTGGTATCGATGCTTACCTGCGGTGCCCGTTCATAATCGGCCAGTTGAAGAATTGATTTTGGAGGAAGCTGGTAAGTCAGGTTTTCCTGAGCTTTGTTTTTTGATAGTGCCATCAGTGCGATTGCTATTAAAATTAGTGTTTTCTTCATTCTCATTCAAATTTTTAAATGAAGTGCAAATGTAATAGATTCTTTCTTTAGCATCATGTTTTAAGAGAAAATAAAATATCAAACAACCGGAACAACTGAATAATTTTAATCAATCCGTATTGTATTTTTATTCATAAAATACTTAAAAATGTAAATTTGAATGAAAATTCAAAACTTATTCTATACATTTGCGGGCTTATTTTTTTAAATCATTTTCAAACATATTTCAAGTCAATTTTTTTATGAAAAAAATCATCTTTCTTCCACTCTTAATTCTTAGTTTTTTATTAGTAGCACAACCGAAAGCAGGATATTACAATGCTGCCATTGGGAAGACAGATGCAGCTTTGAAGACTCAACTTTACAGTATTATTTCCACTGGAACCGCAAATGTGGGATATGATGGGTTATATAATGTCTACCCCACAAGTGACGTAACTGCAGATGGCAAAGTATGGGACATGTATTCTACCTGTACCTGGACGCACGGAGTTGCTAAATGTGGAAATTACAGTAATGTATGTGATTGTTACAACCGTGAACATTCTATTCCACAAAGTTGGTTTAATTCCGCCAGTCCTATGGTTAGTGATGCATTTCATATTTATCCTACCGATGGAAAAGTAAATGGACAACGCAGCAATTATCCTCATGGAGAATGTAGTGGTGGCACAACTCTTGCCGGTGGAAAAGGTCGATTGGGGAGTTCTACATTTGCCGAATATAGCGGAACAGTTTTTGAACCGGACGATGAATACAAAGGAGATTTTGCGCGCACATATTTCTATTTTACAACACGATATATGAACACTTCTGTAACCACTGGCGGAGGTGTTTTTGGAAGTACTTTTGGTTCAATAAATAGCTGGGCAATCAATTTGTATCTGAAATGGAGCCGTCAGGACCCTGTAAGCAAGAAAGAAACTGACAGAAACAACGCAGTAGAAGTTTTTCAGCACAATCGTAATCCATTTATCGATCATCCTGAATTGGCTGAATATATCTGGGGGACTCACAAAGGCGAACCATGGAGTATAACGGCTGGAGTAGATCAACTAAGAATTAATTTTTCTATTTCGCCAAATCCGGTTCAACATGAATTAAACATTCAAACTGATGAAGAAAATTTAACGTGTAGCATCTATAACTTAAACGGACAAGAATTATCACAAGGCAATTTAACATTCTCTAAATCAATTTCAACTGAACAGCTTAAAAACGGTATGTATCTTTTGGAATTAAGATCAGGCAACAGAAAATCAATTCAAAAATTTATAGTTAGCAAATAATATTGACATATGAAAAAAATCATCACTATATTATTTATAAGTCTGGTGACTTTTACCTATGCTGTTGAACCATCAGGATATTACAATACAGCAGTAGGAAAATTAGATGCTGCTTTAAAAACACAACTTTTTAATATTGTAGGTAGTCATACCGAAAGAAGTTATGACAATCTATGGACTGATTTTCAGACAACAGATAAACGTCCCGATGGAAAAGTAAGAGACATTTATTCGAATACAACAAATTACACTTTTATTACAAACCAATGTGGTAATTATTCAGGTGAAGGAAGTTGTTACAATCGCGAACACTCATTCCCTAAAAGCTGGTTCAGTGATGCCACTCCGATGTACACCGATTTATTTCATTTATATCCTTCTGATGGTTATGTGAATGGTCGTCGTGGCAATGACCCGTTCGGCGAGGTAGGAACTGCTACCTATACATCAAACAATGGCTACAGTAAATTAGGAACAAGCTCTTTCCCGGGATATACAGGTCAGGTTTTTGAACCTACCGATTCGATGAAAGGCGATTTTGCACGCACATATTTCTATATGGTAACTGCTTACGATAATAAAGTTGCGAGTTGGTCATCTCCCCATTTAAATGGAACACAATATCCAGCTTTTACTGATTGGACTATTGCCATGTTTTTAAAATGGAACAGTGAAGATCCGGTAGGGCCAAGAGAACGTGCCCGAAACGAAGCTGTTTATGGTATTCAGCACAATCGTAACCCATTTATTGATCACCCTATACTGGCTGAATATATATGGGGAACACATAAAGGTGAACCGTGGTCTTTGTCAGCCGGTGTGGATCAACTGAAAATTGAATTTTCAGTATCACCAAACCCTGCACAAAACGACTTAACTATTCAGTCGGACGAAGAAAACCTGAGTTATTGCATTTATAATCTGAATGGAATGCTGTTAGCAGAGAATACATTGAGTCTTTCAAAAAATATTCCGGTTGAGCAACTTGCAAATGGCATGTATTTGATTCAACTAAAATCGGGCAATCGAAAAACAATTCAAAAATTTATTGTTAGCAAATAAACTGTTAAAAAACATTGGAGGGGGAATCTGCAAAGTTGATAATGATGCCGGTTCTCTTTTTTTGTCTATATAAAAATACTTCTTTTATGAAAAAAGCTTTTCTGATATATTTGTTTTTTATCCTTGCGTTTCTTTCTGTCTACGCTCAGATTCCCACAGGTTATTACGACTCTGCCATTGGCAAAAAACAGGCTGAACTGAAAACCGCACTTCACCTGGTAATAATGAATGCCACACCACCAAGTTATGGTAGTGGTGCCGGAAGCACCTGGGCTGCATTTGCAAAAACTGATGTTCGTCCTGAAGATGGAACTATATGGGATATGTACAGCAGCTATCATGTAGCAGTTAATGGAACTTCGGCTGCAAGCGGCTGTAATATTGAGCACTCGTTGGCTAACAGTTGGTGGGGTGGAACAAAAAATCAGACCTATAATGATTTATTTAATCTTAATCCATCCAACAGTTCCGCAAATTCATCGAAAGGAAGCTGGCCAATTGCCGTGGTGGATGGAACAACGACCTATTCCAACGGTGTAATTAAAGTTGGAAAATCAAGCAGTCGTCCCGGTGGAACTATCGATGCATGGGAACCTGCAGACGAATACAAAGGTGATTTTGCACGGTCGTATATGTATATGGTTACCAGTTACGAAGATTTATCACCAAAATGGACTGGTAATTCGGTAAATCAACTCGACAATAATACTTATCCGGTTTTTGAGCAATGGACTGTGGATTTATTTCTGAAGTGGTGTGCTCAGGACCCTGTAAGCCAGAAAGAAATTGACCGAAACAACGAAATATATAAAATTCAGGGAAACCGAAATCCATATATCGATTATCCGCTGATGGCCGAATATGTATGGGGAAAACTGATGGCAGTTCCGTTTACGCCCAATGGAAATGTTAGTATTCCTTATCTTATTTCACCTGCAGCCGGTAGTACTGTCGATTTCGGCAAAGTTGTCTACCAACAAACCGATACAGCCTCAGTTTATATCAAAGCATCCAACCTGAAAGGTGATTTATCACTTTCACTTAGCGGCACCGATGCTGCTAACTTTTCGTTACCAACGAATACTGTATCAAAGGCTAATGCAGAAGCAGGTTATAAGCTTGTAATAAATTATATAGCACAATCAGTCGGAATAAAAACGGCACAATTAAGTATTTCCGGCGATAGCATTACTACCACTTCGGTAAACCTGAAAGTCGTTTCTTCGGATGAATTTCTGGCTTTGCCTGCATCGAATATTTCCAACAACGGATTTACAGCAAACTGGACCGTTTCGGCTAATGCAACAGGCTATACTTTAAATGTATATTCTTTGCAAAGCAGTGGTGCAACACAACCCAAAACATTGCTGGAAGAAGATTTCCTGACAGGGTTACCAACCGGATGGACCAGTGTTCCTTACACCGATAATACGCTGGCAAGCAATATCCGACTGGCTTCGGGAAGCAGTAGTGGAAAAATCAGTACTCCTGCATTGAATCTATCTACTTCAGGAACTGTTTTGACAGTAAGAGCCAAACAATACAACTCTGATAACGGTGCTCTGTTGACTGCTACTCTCGACAATCAACCGCTTGCAATTTGGACTACAGCCGTAAACAATCAGGATTTCAGCGTTCCGTTACCTTCAGGTACAAGTTCTTCAGTAATTTCTTTATCAGCTGCCACAAGCAGTCGTGTGTATGTGGATTATGTGAAGGTACAAACACAGGGTTCGGTTCAGACAGCCGTTTCGGTTTCAGGTTATCCAAAATCAGTAGGAAATATCCTGAATTATGTAGTCGATGGGCTGGTTGCTGATTCAACCTATTTTTACAGTGTTCAACCCGAAGGAAATGCTGTAGCTGTTTCCAATCAGGTTCAGGTACGCACCGGAATTAGAAGCGGAATTGTTGAAAATCAAAACAATACCCTTCGTTGGAGTGTTTTATCAGATGGTATACTTATTCGGAATATTACGGAAAATAGTCGCATAAATGTGTTGAATTCTACCGGAAGAGTCTTACAGAGTGTTCGTCCTCGTTCATCAGAAATAATTGTTCCTCTGGCAGTAAAAGGAATATATTTTATTCAGGTTATCACCGGACAAACTTCTCAAACCTTCAAGACAGTTTATTAAAAAGATTTTGAATTTAATTGAATAAATGAAACTTAGAAGATTTCTGATTACCGTATTTTTAGGACTGATATATTTCAGTCTGTTTGCCGCAATTCCTACGGGCTATTATAACAGTCTGGAAGGCAAAAAAGCTGCTGCCCTGAAAACCGAATCACATAATATCATTTGTCAGGATACAACTCATTATCTCGATTATGGTTCAGGTCCAGGCAAAACCTGGGAAGGATTTTATTATACCGACCGTGATTTGGCCTCCAATGCAGTGCTGGATATGTATTCGGCTAATGTACGGTATTTCCCAAATCCAAATCCAACCTTTGTATCGTTTGGCACTACCATTGAAATTGAACATTCAGTTCCGAAAAGCTGGTGGGGATGCGACATCACACATCCCGATTGTCCGGCAAAAGATTTGAATCATCTTTATCCCGCTGATGGTTCGACCAACATGTCGAAAAACGATAATCCGCTGGGAGTAGTTAGTGGCACACCGACCACAGATAATGGAGTCAGTAAAATTGGTCCGGCTGTTTATGATGGCTATTCCGGAAATGTTTTTGAACCGGCCAACCAATACAAAGGCGATTTTGCACGTGCGTATTTCTATATGGCCACAGCTTACGAACACTATGCACGGAAATGGGACACCGCCAAGCCTGAAAACATGATGCAAAATAACACCTATCCGGTACTTAAACCGTGGGCATTAGCACTTTTGTTGCAATGGCATCGTCAGGATCCGGTTAGTTTGAAAGAAACCACCCGAAATGATGTAGTATATGGTATTCAGAAAAACCGCAACCCTTTTATCGACCATCCCGAATTGGTGGAATACATTTGGGGAAATCTAACCACAGTACCTTACCGACTTGATGGAAGCATTGTTTTTCCTTATTTAAACTACCCTAACGACAACGACACCATTAATCTGGGCAATACTTACTATCAACAAGCCAAAGATACTACCATTAGCCTTAAGGCCATGAATCTGACCGGAAACCTGACTCTTTCGATTGGAGGTACCAATGCATCCAGTTTTTCGTTGAACAAAACAACCATAACCAAAGCTGAAGCTGAAGCCGGAACAACTTTTCAGATTCATTTTCTGACTTCTACCATGGGAAATCTTTCAGCTATTCTCACAATTTCAGGCGGGGGTATTACAACCATGAATCTGAGGTTGAAAACCAATACTACCGATGAGTTTGCAGCTTTACCGGCATCAAATGCAACAAACAACAGTTTTGTAGCAACATGGACTCCATCTTCGGGAGCAACAGGTTATAGTCTGAATGTGTACAGCATCGAAAATACTGGAACAACACCTACAACTTTGGTTGATGAGGCTTTTACACTGGCTTTGCCAAATAACTGGTCTAAAGATGGATATGTGATAAATATGGCTGATGGTACTGAGAAAATGGGCTCAGGAACTGAGTATGGAAAGTTGATACTTCCGGCTTTAAATCTTTCTAATGCCACCAGTACTTTAACCGTACGTGCCAAACAATATGGATCAGACAACGGTGCGCCACTTATGGTATCACTCGACGGTAAGTTAATTGCCACATGGACAACTGCAGTCGCTAATCAGGATTTTACGGTCAATATGCCTGTGTCAACTGCTGCTTCGGTTGTTGCACTTTATACACTTATTGCAAAGCGCGTGTATGTAGATTATGTAAAGGTGGTTTCAAATGTTCCCGTTTATTCACAGCTTTCAGTCTCTGGCTACCCAAAATCGGTTGGTAATGTATTTAGTTATACTGTAACCGGACTTTTGGGTTCACACAATTATTATTACACCGTTACTCCAATCGGAAATGGTGCTCCGGTTTCGAATCAGATTGCTGTTCAAACAACAGTCAATACTGCTGTTAATCAACCTGAAAAAAGCAATATCAGATGGTCGGTTTCTACACAGGGTATTTTACTTAGAAATCTCCCGGCTGAATCCGACATAACCGTTTTTGATACAACAGGTAAAAAAATCTGCAGTATGCATAGTGCTTCACCCGAGGTTCTGCTGCCTATAACCCAAAAAGGATTGTATCTGCTGCAGGTACAACAAAATCAAACACTTTCCTCCCTTAAAGTAATTCGCTGATTCGGCTAATTTCCTGCTTTTTGATCGATTTCTGTTGGAATCCTACCGATTCCGGTTGGTTTTCATCGGAAAGGAGAAGAATCGGTTATATTAGCAGATATTTTTACCGTTACTAGTCATCTACTCATCTGATCACTTAAAGTCATCGGATGAATTGACATCGTATGAAAGAGATTAACTCATATTTTTACCGTTACAAGTCATCTTTATACCACAACAACACACCTTTTTGTTTCTTCAAGGTATCTTTTTATTCCTTCAACACACATTTTTGTTTCTTCAACACACCTTTTTATTCCTTCAAGGTACATTTCTATTCCTTCAACACACATTTTTGTTTCTTCAACACACCTTTTTGTTTCTTCAAGGTACCTTTTTGTTTCTCCAACACACATGGAAGCCGTAAAAACATCATCTATTCTCCTATTCAGGGTGTGACTTGAAGTCGCGCCCTGGATAAACACCTTAATAACCTACAGGTTTTAAACAAAAATTATTATTGACAGCTCTTCGGAAATCATTAATAATAAACTTTTTTTGTTGTGTTGATAATTTCATTTACTAATCAAATCGTGATTAAAACAGTCATTTCTCAAATTGAATACTGATAAATACAGAAGTTTAAAATATTCAAAAAAATATTATAGTTCATATTTGTAGGGTTAATTTAAATTAGTAGATTTGTAACTTTTAAAAATAAATTCTATGGTACTCAATATTCTCAAACCCCGCATTGCCCTGAATAAAGCCTTCCTGAAGGTAAAACCCAATCGACCGGAGATAGAAATATTTAAAAAGAACCTTATAAGCATTCTTGATACGATTGATGAATTTGAGTCGGAGGAATTTCATAAAAACTTAGTTTCTGATTTTCTGAAGAATACCTATTATGCCGGAAATCAGTTTATTAATACCAAGGGGCGGAATGACCTGGTAATTCACAACGGTGCCACGGCAAGCAGTTCGGTGGGTGTAATTATTGAAGCTAAGAAACCTGCCAACAAAGCTGAAATGCTTCGCACTGACAATATCAATACCAAAGCCTTTCAGGAATTGGTGCTGTATTACCTGCGGGAACGAATCACCAACAAAAACACCGAAATAAAACACCTGATTGCCACCAATATATACGAGTGGTATATTTTCGATGTTCATTTATTCGAAAAACTGTTTGCACAAAACAAATCACTGGTAAAGAAGTTTATCGACTTTGAAGAAGGTCGATCCGGTGGCAATAAAACCGAGTTTTTCTATACCGAAATTGCAGCACCTGCTATAGCTGCCCTACCGCACGAAATCACTTTTACTCACTTTGATATACGCGAGTATGACAAACCGCTCCGCAACAACGACAAGAAAGATGATAATGCGCTGATTGCACTTTATAAACTGTTATCGCCGGAGCATTTGCTCAAGCTGCCTTTTGCAAATGACAGCAACAGTCTGGATAAGGTTTTCTATACTGAACTGCTGCACATAATCGGACTTACCGAAACCAAAGAAGGCGGCAAAAAACTGATTCAGCGGAAAGAAAAAGGGCAACGCAATGCCGCTTCCTTGCTTGAAAGTGCCATTGTGCAGCTGGACAACCTGGACAAACTCTCGCGCATGGATAAGCCCTCTCAGTATGGTGATACCAACGAGGAACGACTGTTTAATGTGGCATTGGAACTGAGCATTACGTGGATAAACCGCATTCTGTTTCTGAAACTGCTGGAAGCACAGCTGATAAAATACCACAAAGGCGATAAAACCTACGCTTTCCTGAATACCGACAAAGTAACCGGTTTCGACGATTTGAATACCCTG
>CAIQOG010000085.1 GCA_903873355.1 uncultured Bacteroidales bacterium | reverse complement strand
GTATTCTAAATTGACTTTTGCGGAGAGGGAGGGATTCGAACCCCCGGTACCTCACAGTACAACGGTTTTCAAGACCGCCGCGATCGACCACTCTGCCACCTCTCCAAGGACAGGCTTTATTTCTAAAGCGCTGCAAAGATAAGGCTTTTTGCGAAACTACCAAACAGAAGAAAGATTTTAATTCTCAATTTTTCAATTTTCAATTCCCAATTTCAAAGAAATGGAATATAAGTTCTTTGTAAATCAATTCATTGGAAATTTACACTGTTTTCAAATATTCAATCACATTTTGCTCAATACGGGCAGCGATATTGCTTACATCGGCTCTGTCAAATGATTCACCGGTAATATTTTCGAATAATTCAATGTAACGCTCGCTGATTCCGGCAACAATTTCGGAAGTCATTTCAGGAACCTGTTGTCCATCTTTTCCCTGGAATCCATTGTCCATCAACCATTCGCGCACAAACTCTTTTGAGAGTTGTTTCTGGGCTTCTCCTTTGTCGAAAAGCTCCTGATAGCTGTCAGCATAGAAGTAGCGGGAAGAGTCCGGTGTATGAATCTCGTCAATCAGGTAGATTTTCCCGTCGCGACGACCAAATTCGTATTTGGTATCAACCAATATCAACCCACGTTTAGCAGCAATTTCAGTTCCACGTAGAAACAAAGCAATTGTGTATTTTTCCAACATTTCGTATTCTTCTAAAGAAACCAAGCCCTGACTCAGTATTTCTTCACGTGTAATATCTTCGTCGTGTCGACCCAATTCTGCTTTGGTAGTAGGAGTGATGACAGGTTGTGGAAAACGTTGGTTTTCGCGCATACCGTCAGGGATTTTTACGCCGCATATTTCACGTACACCACTTTTATAGGTTCTCCATGCACTTCCACAAAGATAACCGCGTACAATCATTTCTACAGGGTATCCTTCGCAACGCAGACCTACCGTTACCATAGGATCAGGAGTGGCAAGTTTCCAGTTTGGAACAATATCAGCAGTCGCATCGAGGAACTTGGCAGCTATCTGGTTCAACATTTGTCCCTTATAGGCAATTCCTTTAGGTAAAACCACGTCGAAAGCCGAAATACGGTCGGTGGCAACCATCACGAGCAAATCATTTTTTACGGTGTAAACATCACGAACTTTGCCGTGATACACATTTTTCTGTCCATCAAAATGGAAATCGGTGTTAGTTAAAGCGTTCATATTGTTTTATTATTATTTTACTTTTTCAAAATCAAAACTTCTTTCTCTTGTTCTCCTTTTGGGGCAAGGGGTTGTCTTTTCTCATACGCTTCCACAATTCGCTGTACGAGTTTGTGGCGTACAATGTCTTTTACATCAAATTCTACTTTGGTTATTCCCTTCACATTCTTCAGAACTTCCAACGCATCAATTAATCCTGATTTTTGAGCGTATGGCAAGTCAATCTGTGTCATATCACCCGTTACAATCATTTTGGTATTCAAGCCCATGCGTGTCAGGAACATTTTGATTTGCATGGTGGTAGAGTTTTGTGCTTCATCCAGAATAACCACCGCATCGCTCAGCGTTCGTCCACGCATAAAGGCTAGTGGTGCAATCTGAATGGTGCCATTTTCCATGTATTCTTTCAGTTTAAGTGGTGTAATCATGTCCTGCAAAGCATCGTAAAGAGGTTGCAGATACGGATCAATTTTTTCTTTCATATCACCGGGCAGAAAACCGAGCTTTTCGCCTGCTTCTACAGCCGGACGACTGAGGATAATCTTTTTTATTTCACGGTTTTTCAACGAGCGCACCGCCAGCGCAATGGCTGTGTAGGTTTTACCTGAACCGGCAGGTCCAATGGCAAAAAGCAAATCGTTTGTTTCGAAATCCTTGACCAGCTTTTGCTGATTTGGAGTGCGAGCCATTATGGATTTGCCATTGATGCCGTGAAGAATCAGGTTTTCAAACTTTATTTCAACCGGCTCACTTCCTTTTACTATTTCGATAATATTTTCTTCAGTAAGCGTATTATTATCAATGCAAAACCTTTCTAATTTTTCAATGATTGCATACAAATTGTTTATATCATCTTCATTTCCGGCAAGTTTAATAATGTTTCCTCTGGCAGAAAACCGCACGTTAGGATGCAGGTTTTTTATCAAATGAACATTGTTGTTGTTTATTCCATAAAAAACGGTGGTGTCGGTTAGCTCGGAAAGTTCGAAGATTTTTTCAATCATATAAATAAATTTAGCGGTAAGTGGTAAGCTGCAAGCGGTAAGTATATTACTGCTTACCG
>CAIQOG010000084.1 GCA_903873355.1 uncultured Bacteroidales bacterium | reverse complement strand
GATTGCATGTCAATATTAAAAATCGATACTAAATTTTTGAAAGAATTTCCGTACATTTGTGTCCTCAAAAACTTTATGAACTTTATAAACTTTCAAACTTTATAAACTATCCGTTATGGCTGTTATCAAACCTTTTAAGGGCATTCGTCCTCCCGAAAACCTTGTAGAAAAAGTGGCTTCCCGCCCGTATGATGTATTGAATTCTGAAGAAGCGCGTGTTGAAGCTGATGGAAATCCGATGTCATTATACCACATAATTAAACCCGAAATTGATTTCGAACCGGGGACGGATGAACATGAGGAAAAAGTATATGAAAAAGCAGCCGAAAATTTCGCCAAATTCCGGCAGGAAGGCTGGCTGGTTCAGGATGCAGTTGAAAAATACTACGTCTATGCTCAAACCATGAATGGCAAAACGCAATATGGACTAGTGCTTTGTGCCAACGTGGACGATTATGTGAAAGAAAATATCAAAAAGCACGAACTTACCCGCCGTGACAAAGAAGAAGACCGCATGAAACACGTGCGTGTAAATAATGCCAATATTGAACCAGTATTTTTTGCATATCCGCACATCGACGAACTGGATTCGATTGTGGCTGAAGTAATTAAGGGTAAACCGCTATACGATTTTATTGCTCCGGGTGATGGTTTTGGTCACCATTTCTGGATTATTGATGATTCAAAGAAAATCGCCCGTATTACTGAGATTTTTGCCGGAATTCCTTCCTTGTATATTGCCGATGGTCATCACCGTAGTGCAGCTGCAGCATTGGTAGGACTTGAAAAACGTAAAGCAAACCCAAATCACACCGGCGCCGAAGAATACAATTATTTTATGGCCGTTTGTTTCCCTGATAATCAGCTCAATATTATTGACTACAATCGCGTAGTAAAGGATTTGAACAACCTTACCGATGATGAATTTCTTGCAAAATTGACATTAAGCTTTGAAGTTGGATTGAAAGGCTCAGAAATCTATAAACCCAATAAATTGCACAATTTTGCGTTGTATTTGTCGGGCAAATGGTATTCGCTTACTGCTAAAGCCGGAACTTACAACGATAATGACCCGATTGGCGTGCTGGACGTAACCATTTCGTCGAACCTGATTCTTGACGAAGTACTTGGAATTAAAGATCTTCGCAGCGATAAACGCATTGATTTTGTGGGCGGAATACGTGGATTGGGTGAATTACAAAAACGTGTTGATAGCGGCGAAATGCGCGTGGCACTGGCACTTTATCCGGTTTCGATGAAGCAGTTGATTGACATTGCCGATACCGGAAATATTATGCCTCCAAAAACAACCTGGTTTGAACCAAAATTGCGTTCAGGGTTGGTTATTCATGAATTGGTTTAGAGGTTAATCAGTTAATTAGTTGATTGGTTGAAGAGGTTAAAAATAAGTACTATTATCTGTCCAAATAAAAATATGCGTATAAAATCATCAATATCTTTACTTTTTGCTGCCGTCATTCTGCTGAGTGGTTGCAGTATAAAGTCGAGTATCCGCAAGGCAGATAAGCGATATGATGTTGGTGAGTATTACGTTGCAGCCGATTTATATAAAAATATTTATTCCAATCTGACATCTAAAGAAAAAGAACTCAAAGGACGTATAGCATTCCGTCAGGCTGAATGTTACCGTATTATTAATCAGGGCAGAGTTGAGCAGGCTTATCAAAATGCCATCCGTTATAATTATACTGATTCAATCGTGTATTTGCACTTTGCTCAGGTTTTACAGCAAAACGGTAAATATGCTGAAGCAGAAAAATACTATCGTTTATATTTGAAGAAAGACAGCGCTAATATAGTGGCATTGAATGGAATACGAGCCTGTTTGAATAATGCCGAAATTCAGAAGAATAAAGTGCGCTATGATATAAAACGGGCTGATGAATTTAATGTACGTCGTACTTCAAATTTCTGTCCTGCATATGTCGGTGTTTCGGGTGATATGATTGCTTTCACCACTACACGTCCACTTGATAAAAAAACTATTCAGAAAACCAGTGCCATTACCGGTTTACCAAGTAATAATATTTATGTCAGCCGAAAAAATGCAGCCGGAAAATGGGAAAAACCAGAACCAATTGATGGTGAGATAAATACGATAAATGATGAAGGTGCTTGTTCGTTCAGTTCGGATGGAAAAATTATGTATTACACCCGTTCACCTTACGTGGCCGATGGTACCCGTGGTACAGAAATATTGATGTCGAATCGAGCCGGTGGTACCTGGAGTAAACCTCAGAAAATCAAAATTTTCAGTGATAGTACAATAGCTGTTGCACATCCGGCCATTTCGCCCGATGGTCAGACTTTATATTTCGTTTCAGATAATAAAAAAGGTCTTGGTGGAAAAGATATCTGGAAAGGAACAATTTCCAGCGGTGAATGTAAATATATCGAAAATCTTGGGCCGGAAATTAATACATCGGCTGACGAAATGTTTCCAACGGTCGGAGTTGATGGAACTTTGTATTTTTCATCAAACGGACGTATTGGATTTGGAGGACTTGATATTTACAAAGCTACACCCAAAAAAGAAGGTGGTTGGATAGTAGAAAACCTGGGAACACCCATTAATTCTGCTTCAGACGATTTTGGGATGACTTTTGAAGGAAATTCACCTAAAGGATTTTTCTCCTCAAACCGTAATGAAACAAAAGGAATCGATGCTATATGGAGTTTTGAACAACCAGAATTAGCCTACAGTATCGAAGGAAAAGTAACTGATGAAAAAGGTGTTGAAATTCCTGATGCAACGGTAAGAATGATTAGTAATACCGGTATGAATACCAGGGTTATAACCAAGAAAGATGGAACTTATCGTATCAAAATTGATAAAGATATGGAATGCGTCCTGCAGGCATCGTCGCGGGGTTATTTAAATCAAAAAAATACAATTTCAACTTCAGGATTAGCTGATAGTAAGGTTTTTACGGTTAATTTCAAATTATCTTCAATTTCAAAATCAGTTGAAGTTGAGAATATATTTTATGAATTTGCAAAATGGGATCTAACGCCTTCATCAGAAACCGGATTACAAACTCTGGTTAAGATGCTGAATGATAATCCTAACATAACCATTGAAATCAGTTCGCATACCGATTATATTGGCAGTAATGACGATAATAAAATTTTGTCGGAAAAACGTGCGAAATCGGTTGTAGACTATTTGATTTCAAAAGGAATAGCGGCTGCAAGATTAACTTCTGTTGGATTTGGTGAGGATAAACCGGTAGTGGTTGATGCAACTTTGGCGAAAAAACACTCATTCCTTAAAGAATCTGATATTTTGAATGAGGAATACATACTAAAACTAACACCCGAACAACAGGAAATTATCAATCAGATAAACCGTCGTACAGAATTCAGGGTGTTGAAAACAACGTATAAATTATATTAGCAGTTGACAAATCGCAGGATGAGGATTATTGGTAATAAACAGATAAGATTGAAGCATGATTAAGGCAGACAGGTATTTTATAGAAAATTTAAACGAAATTCTCAATAATGGTTATTGGGACGAAAACTCAAGACCAAAATATGCTGATGGAGTTGAGGCTAATTCAAAATTTATTACGCAGGTTTTTGAGAAATACGATATTTCGAAGAATGAATTTCCTATAACCACACTCAGAAATACTGCTATAAAAACAGGGATAAAAGAAATTCTGTGGATATATCAGCAACAATCAAATTCATTAGATATTGCTCATAAATTAGGTATTAACTGGTGGGATGAGTGGGATATTGGGAATGCTACAATTGGTAACAGGTACGGATATACCGTCAATAAATACAATTTAATGAATGACTTGCTGAAAGGATTGTCTGACAATCCGTTCGGACGGAGACATATTTTAAATTTATATCAATACGCCGATTTAAGTGAAACCAAAGGCTTGTATCCATGTGCTTACGAAACTCTTTGGAGCGCCCGTAAAGTTGATGATGATATTTTTCTTGATGTTACTCTTGTTCAGCGGAGTTCAGATTATTTAATGGCAAATTATATCAATAAAACTCAATATGTGGCATTGATGTTAATGGTGTGTTCTCATTTAGGGTATAAACCCGGTGTTTTTGGTCATTTTGTTCAAAACCTCCACATATACGACAGACATTTCGATGCGCTTAATGAATTGCTTGCTAAAGAACCTTTAGAAGTACAACCAACTATTAAATTGGCTGAAAATAAGTCGTTTAGCGAATTTACCACCGATGATTTTATAATAGAAAACACGGATAAGATAACTAAATTAAAATGCAAGCTCGAGATAGCTATCTGATTGTTTCTAAAATCAAGTAAACTTAATACTTAGCCTTCCATCGAAGGAGAATTGTCAGTTAAAGTAACATTAAATAAAACTAATAAATGGAGTTAAAACGGATTGCCTTTAGTGGTAGTCCGTTCTTTTTTTGTAGTTTTGCTCCCCGCTGTAAAATTTAAACCGCAAAAAACGGGTTATAAAAATTTTTAACAACATGCCAAAAGTATCGATTATTGCTGCTATTGCCGACAATTATGCTATCGGAAAACTAAATAGCTTGCCATGGCATTTGCCGGCCGATTTAAAGCATTTCAAAGACCTTACAACAGGACATGCAATTGTAATGGGAAAGCGGACTTTTGAAAGTTTACCAAACGGACCGCTTCCTAACCGCAAAAACATTGTACTGACGTCTATTCTTTCTGAAGGAGTAAATACCGGTTATTTTGAAGCTGATTCACTTGAAGATGCACTTTACCTGTGTGAACATGAGGAAAAGGTTTTTATTATAGGTGGAGCAACAGTCTATCGACAGAGTATTGATAAAATTGATTACATGTATATAACCTGGGTTCACGGTCATTTCCATGCTGATACATTTTTTCCCGAAATAAATTTTGATGAATGGGAGGAATTATCCCGTGAAGATTTTGAGGCTAACGAAAAGAATGGTTTTTCCTACTCGTTCGTAGAATACCAAAGAAAAAAATAAACTTCTGATTATCAAATAAGAAACGCTGTAAACATGAATGTTTACAGCGTTTCTTATAGTGTGAAATTCGGTTTATTCTACTTTTTTAATCAGATCCATTCCAATATGCAATGCTTTCTCGTTCATTCCCAATAAATGATGATGTCTGTCAGGTAAGGATTTTTTCAGACCTTTCAATACATTCTCAATCTGAACAATCGGACGAACTTTCAGTAATCCACCCAGAATAATCATATTCAGAGTTTTAGATGTGTTATTGGCTAATGAATATTCAGTTG
>CAIQOG010000083.1 GCA_903873355.1 uncultured Bacteroidales bacterium | reverse complement strand
TTTCGCTTCAATTTTATCCTTCAGTGCGAATGCTTCAAGGAATTGAGCCTGCAGAAAATCCCATTGTTTGCTTCCATAGGTGAGGTTGAACGAATAACTAAGGAAATTATCCTTACCGGTGTTTTCATCAAGCCGGCGAACCAGATACGAAACCGCGTTGAGGAAATGTTCATTTTTCACCACCGGTGTATAGAGTATTATCTGTCGTCCGAGCTGACGCATCACACGGGGCAGGTGGTTAGCCATTCCTTCCAGCATTTCGAAGGTTACATGTTCTTCAATACCGTTCTTTTTACCCAGTAAATAGGCATAACCCAGACTGAAAAAGTTGTGCGATGCTACTCCTACATGCATAGCTTTTGCATTTTCAGGTTCCAGTGCGCGGTCGAGCAGGTGCAGGTAATTGGCATCCACTTCCACTTTGGATCGCAGCACCGGATTTTCCCAACCTTTCAGCGACGAAATTATACTTTCCATTTGCAGGTTGGCACCTTTCACCAATCGCATTTTAAGCGGAGCACCACCATCGGCAAACCGTTTACGGGCAAACTCCAGCAGTTCGGTCTGAAAATTCCAGGCATCGGGCAGATAAGTTTGCACAACAATACCCGCAGAATAATTTTTAAATTGAGGCTCACTTAAAACGGTTTTAAATACATCCAGTGTCAGTTCACAATCCTTGTATTCTTCCATATCGAGGTTCACAAACTTGGAATGATCGGTACCACTTTCGTCGATAAATGGAAAATCGATGGATTGTTGATAGATTTTTGCTAATCGTTCGCAAAGTTCTGTTTTATTCACATCATAATTCAGCGGATTAATCTGCGCGTAAATACCTGATATTTTGATGGAAATATAATTAATGCGCGGGTCTTTCAGTGCTTCGAGGTAGTGATAGTAGCGTTTGTCGGCTTCGCCGTTGCCCAGCACCACTTCGCCCAGCAGATTCACGTTCTGTCCGATTTGTTCCTTACGACGCTCGCTCAAATGCTGATTGAGCAGTGATGGTTTTTCGTTGATGATAACTTTGGAAGTATCGGAGCGCAAACGGTATTTGATTATTGGAACTGCGATAGGGTAGAAGCGATAACCGATAATATTATAGAGTTTGAACAGAAATACATCGGTTGGACTTAAAAACTGAGGAATGCCATAGTGTTTGATTAATATTTTAATTCGCAGCGCCAGTTTTTTGCTGTCATGAATTTGCGATGTCTCATCCAGCATCTTCGACAAGAGTGTTTTGTCGTTTGGATTTTGTATCAGAATGGCGTATTTCTTCTGCTCTTTCAGTTCATCCGCTGTAATTTCTTTTTCTGCTTTGTTCAGAAACTCTTTTGCCCAATCGAGGACTTCTGTTGTGCTTATTTTTTCCATACTATGACCCCCAACCCCTAAAGGGGAGTAATTAAATTCATTTCTAATTAATAATCCGGTTGAAATTTTTCCGAAAGATAAAGCAAAAGATTGAATTTTGGAATAAATATTGAGAAAATATTTAGTATGAGATATTTACAGGTTTCGTTTTGAATTTTAAAGCAGATTTAGTTAGCAGTATTATTAATTCACAGTCCGGTTTTCTTTCAGTTTGTTTGAATTTTAACTATGTTGTTGTTTTGTGAAAATAGCGTGGATTGATTATATGCACATATAAAAAAGGGGTAATATTTGAATTAAATACTGGTAAATAAATAATATCGTTTTTTCTCAATTTGAAAAAGTAAGAATAGAACCTGTTTGCAGTAGATATGTTCTATATTTTTTTAAATCAGACATTATATCTTTTATACAATTTAAAATGATTATCCACAGAGAATACAGAGGAGTATTAAATTTTAAGAAGAAGGGCGTAGCCCTGAAATCATGGTAGAAATAGATATAAAATAGAAATTTAGGGGCATAGCCCTGAAATCTATTGTTTAGATGTCAGGACTAAAGCCCCTTTTCATGTGTAATTTCATTGATCTACGAATATTTCCGGGCTACGCCCATAAATATTGGGTCGAAAATCGCATGAAATACAAAATAAAATTAACGACGTGTTGGCTGCGGAAAATCATACAATTTATTTCCCTGCCAGCCTTTCCACTTCAGTCCAGTTTACCACATTCCAGAATGCTTTGGCATAAGCGGCGCGCTTGTTCTGATATTTCAGGTAATAGGCATGTTCCCATACATCGAGGGTAAGTATCGGTTTTCCTTTTACTTCAGCCGAAGCCATAAGCGGATTGTCCTGATTGGCAGTGGAAATGATGCGCAGTTTGCCCGAAGGTTCTTTTATCAGCCATGCCCAGCCTGAACCAAACCGACCAACAGCCGCTTTCTCGAATTCTGCTTTGAAAGCTTCCACAGTTCCAAAGTTATCGACCAATAATTTTGTCATGGCCGGCGATATGGCTGCTGAACCGGGTGCTGCCATTATTTTCCAGAAAAAACTGTGATTCCACACGCCGCCGCCATTGTTTCGCACTGCGCTCTGAATTTCGGCAGGCAGTTCGTTGATGTTTTGAATTAAATCAAGCAGCTCTTTTTTATAAAGTTCGGGATATTTCTCCAATGTTTTGTTCAGATTTGTAACATAGGCGGCATGATGCAAATCGTGATGAATATGCATGGTGGTACTGTCGATGTAGGGTTCGAGCGCATTGTATTTGTACGGCAAATCAGGGAGCTTAAACTGCCCGAAACTCAGTGCGGAGAAGCTA
>CAIQOG010000082.1 GCA_903873355.1 uncultured Bacteroidales bacterium | reverse complement strand
GTTTATCGATAAATTCTTTACAAAGTATCAATCCTAAGCCTGTACCCTTTTCACCGGAAGTACCTTTGCGCGAATGTAGGTTCTTGTCTATTTTGAAAAGATTTATCATATCGTTGGGTTCAATACCCATACCGCTGTCAGAGACCGAAATTACAACAAATTCATTCTTTTTTTTACTTGAAATTTTAATTACTCCCGAAGTCGGAGTAAATTTAATCGCATTAGATATCAAATTCCTTAAAATGGTTTCTACTGCATTTTGATCCGAGTCGATTAAAACTTCTTCTGGCACTTCGTTTATCAGGTTAATTCCTTTATTTGTAGCATGACTTATTACCAGATTGAAACAGTTATTTACAGCTTCATTCATACTGAATATATCCGGATTAATTTCAATTCTGTCAGTCTGCGATCTCGCCCAAATAAGCAGATTTTCAAGCAATTCCCGACCTTGCTGTGCAGTGGCAGATATTGTTTTAAACTGACTCTCAACTTCACTTTGAATAAAATTGCCTTGCTTCAAAATTATCTGTATATACGTTTCTATTCCGGAGAATGGATTCCGTAGGTCGTGGGCAATAATAGAGAAAAACTTATCTTTGGTAGCTATCAATTTCTCGAGCTTTTCGGAATAATTATTAATCTGCTCATTCTGAAATCGTATTTGCAAATGTGTATTTACCCGTGCCTGTAACTCAATCAAATCAAATGGCTTTGACAAGAAATCGTTCGCTCCACTTTGTAAAGCTTTCCTTTTTGTTTCAACATTAACATCGGCAGTCAGAATCAAAATTGGCAAATAAATATTTGATGGAATTATTGATTTTATAATTTTTATGACGTCAAATCCACTTAAATGAGGCATTTGTAAATCAAGCAGAATAATATCAGGATTAAAATCAGTCATCAATGGTGCTACATTGCGTGGGTCGGTAATGGCAAAAATATTTTGATAACCCTGCATCTCCAGAAAGTCATTTAATATATCGATATTTGCCTGCAAGTCATCTACAATAAGAATTTTTGCTTTCTTGAAATCTGAATCTATCATAATTTTATTTTAATTTGAATGTTTCAGTTTGCTAAATACATAAATGTATTAATCCAGCATTTTCAAAAAAAACTGAAACATCAAATGGGTTTGCCGAATATTACTTTACAATGGTTTTAACTGATTTTCCAACCTTAATTGCCTGACGTCATCAATTACTACATTTATTTTACTGATTCAACATAAACTAGCCTTATTTATTCCAATCGTCTTTATCTTCTAAAATCTCCAAAATTTTTTCTTTTATATATAAGTTCCTCATTTGTAATTGCTGATTTACATATTGAACTTCCAGTAAGTTTTTTACGCGCAAACTCACCTCGATTAAGTCGAACGGTTTGGAAAGAAAATCTTTTGCTCCTTCAGACAATGCTTTAAGCTTAGTTTCGGAAGATACATCAGCTGTAAGGACTAAGATAGCCCTGTAATAGTCAGGATTCCGGGACTTTTCCTGATATGATTTCAACAATTTCATTATATCAAAGCCGGTAAGATTTGGCATTGACAGGTCAAGTAAAATTAAATCCGGCTCGAAATTTGCAACTATTTCCATAACAGATGTTGATTCTGTTGTAGTTTCGACATATGTATATCCTTCCATTTCAAGAAGTTGCTGTAGAATATCAATATTTGCCTGCAAATCGTCAACAATCAGGATTTTTGCATTTTTCAAATCTTTATTAATCATATTATATCCGTTTTGGTGGTTGATATTAAAACAATAAAAAAATATGTAAGGTTTTTGTATTGTCAACTACTTTAATCAAATATATTCATCAACTGTACTTAATAATTCTACGACATCCAATGGTTTGGTGAGATATTTATTCGCACCGGCATTCATTAACTCTGTAATTCGATGCTGCATTCCATCTGCACTGATAATAACCACCGGAATATCTTTTGTTTGTTGATTTTCTAAAAGCTGCCTGAGAACTTCACTACCATCGATATCGGGCAAATTCAAATCGAGCAGAATTAAATCCGGTTTGTTTTCGATAGCTCGTTTAACGGTTTGCTTCCCATACATAAAGGTTATCAGGCGAATTAACGGTCGTTGAGTTGAAAAAATTTGTTCTACCAGTTCAATGTTAGACAGATTGTCCTCGATGTATAAAATAGTGCCTTGTTTTTCGGTCATATCCGGGTTCGGCTCGCTCAAAACATCAGAACTTTCAATTTTACTGCTTTGCTCCGCCTGTGGCAGTTCAATCCAGAACGTACTTCCTTTACCAAAAACACTTTCAACACCACAGGTTCCACCCATAGCTTCAGTCAGTTTCTTTACAACAGCCAAACCCAGACCTGTTCCTTCAATTTCACTCATTTCAGACCCGATTCGTTCGAAAGGCATGAATAATTTGTGGATATATTCCTGTTTAATTCCAATACCATTGTCAGTTATCGAAATGCGGATAATTGGTGAATCATTGTTTTTATCCGTTTTTATTTCCGTATTTATTTTCACAGTCCCACCAACTTTGTTATACTTTATAGCATTACTCAGCAAGTTCAGCATTATTTGTTTAAAACTCTGACTGTCGGTATTCACAAATAGATTATTAACAGGTGAGTCTATAAGATTGAATCTGATTTGATGGCTTACGGCCATTGGGTTCATGATATCCATCATTTCATGGAACACATCATTTAACTGAACGGGTTCAATCTTGATAGTTATTCGACCCGCTTCAATACGCGAAATATCTAATACCTGGTTTATTAAATCAAGAAGATGTTTCCCGCTTTGTAAAATATGATTAACGCCATTTCTCTGACCTGTATTAAGTTCTCCCATTGCCAGCAATTGTGCAAAACCAAGAACAGAATTCATTGGTGTTCTAAGTTCATGACTCATACGCGACAGAAACTCACTTTTTGCAAGATTAGCTTTTTCAGCTTCCTGTTGAGCTATTTGAATTGCTTCTTCCGCATGCTTTCTATCAGTAATATCAATAGCCAACGTCAACAAAGACTTTCGGTCTGAAACATATATAATTTCGGCTGACAACAGTACTGTCTTTATACTACCATCTTTAATTTTTTTCAATACTTCAACATCACGAACCGGTATATTGTTGTTCAGATTTTGTTGTATTTTAGACCTGAAACTCGTATCAACAAAAAGTCCTAGCTGCTTATTTGTATGTCCTATTATTTCCTCACGAGTATATCTTGTTGCATCAAGGAAGGCGGTATTAACATCAATATAATTTCCATTATCAAAGTCTGAAATAGCCATCATTGCAGAACTGGAATGAAATGCTGTGGCAAATTTCTGTTCTGATTTTTTCCGTTCGTCAACTTCTCTGATTAATTTTGAATTTGCATCGGCAAGTTCGGAAGTTCTCTCGAGAATTTTTCTCTCCAGATTCTGATTCAAATCACGAATTTGCTGCTCGTCTATTTTTAATTGGGAAATATCCTCTTTTATGGCGAGATAATTTTTTACAATTCCGTTTTCATTTAGAACGGGAGTAATAGTGGCAGATTCCCAGTAAAGCTCACCGTTCATTCTTTTGTTGTGGAACGTTCCCTGCCAGACATTTCCTGAGGTTATTGTTTTCCAAAGTTCTTCATATTCTTCATTAGGAGTTTCACCTGATTTTAATACTTTTGGATTTTTTCCAAACATTTCTTCTATGCTGTAGCCGGTAGTTTCACAAGCCTTTGGATTTGCATACTCAATATTCCCATCAAGATCGGTTATAACTATGCTAACAGGACTTTGCTCAACAGCCTGCGATAATTGTTTTATCTGATTATCTTTTTGCTTTAGTTCGGTAATGTCAATAATTGTGACAGATACATATTTAGCCACATTCTTGTCATCAAAAATAACATTCGCACTCATTAAAGTTGGGAAGATAGTGCCATCTTTTCGTGCTAGGTATAAATCTTCTGAAGCAAATCCTCCCTGAACACTTATAAGATTTGCAATTTTCAAAAACCTTTGCATATGTTCTTCCGGTATTACTGCTTTAAAGTTTTTACCTTCCAATTCACCTGCTTCCCAACCAAGCATAGTTGTCCAACAATCGTTTACATATAAAAACGTTCCATCTAAAGTGGAGATAAACGTACCGTAATTAGCCCTATCGGAAATTGTACGGAATTTTATTAATTCTTCTTCAGCTCGTTTTTTCTCGGTAATATCCCAGTTGGTGCCAATCATTCGAATAGGATAACCGTCATCATCCCGTTGAACTACTGCCATTGCTCTAATACTGTGTATAGAACCATCCGGCCAAACCACCCGAAATTCCGTATCAAAATCTTTTTCGCCATTGATAGCCATTTGTGTTTCATCATCACCTCGCGCCACATCCTCTGGATGAAGTCCTGACCTCCAGGCTTCGTAGGCACCACTAAAGTCCTCTCTTTGAATACCATAAAGTGCGAACATCTGATCGTCCCACAACAGAAAACCATTGACTAAATCAAAGTCCCATACGCCCACGCCACCGGCCTGAGTAGCCAACGAAAGGCGGGTAGATGCCTGTTTTGCTTCTTCCTCTGCTTTTATTTTCTCGGTAACATTTGCATCTATCCCTCTATAGCCAATTAACTCATTCTGTTCATTGAGCATAGGAATTCCGTTGGTCAACAAAATAACTTCGGTAGAATCAGGTTTTATAATCTTATTGACCAAATTTTCTATATTCTCCTTTCGTTTAAAAACCTCGAATGCTCCCTTTATTAGCATTTCACGATCTTCAATCGGGGTTATATCATAAAAATGCAACTTACCAATCAGCTCTTCCGGTTTATAACCATAGATATCTTCAGCCATCGGGCTTAAATAGGTATATAATCCATCTGTGTCAACCTCCCAAACAACTTCCTGGCTTTGTGCCACTACCTGATAAAAGCGTTCATTGCTATTTTTTAATGCCTGTTCTGCTTTTTTGCGTTCGGTGATGTCGGTTAAGGAGGTAGCCCGTACATTTCTGCCTTTATAGTGCATCATCCGGCCACGTAAAATGCAGGGGAATGTACTGCCATCTTTGCGCAATGCCGTCGCTTCGTAGGTTTCTTCTGTTCCTGACATCATATTATTCATTACCATTTCACGGTCTTCAGGAATAATCCAGTCAGTTCCGTATCGGGTTAGAGCTTCTTCGTTTGTATAACCAAACATAAGCTCTGCTGTCTTATTTTGTTCTATGCAAAGTCCTTTTTCTGAAATAAAAATGGCTTCAAACGATGCCTCTGATAATCCTCTGTATCTTTCTCTTCCCTCTTCAAGTTCGGCTTCAAAGTGTTTACGCTCGGTTATGTCACGGAAAAGTCCTTCTGTTCCAATTCTTTCACCTTTCTGATTGTAAATTATTTTAAAATTACCTAATGTCCACAAATCATTACCTTGTTTTGTTTTACCTAAAAGTTCATAATTATAGACCTTTTCATTTGCCTTTAATTCTTTCAATAAATCTGCTCTTTCTTCAGATTTTTTAAATAAATTTAAAGTGAGCATTCCAAGCATTTCATCAGGCGAATTATAATTAAACATTTTTGCCATAGCATTATTTGCTAATGTTATAACACCATCCACATCAGCCTGTAAAAGCCCATCTTCCATATATTCGAATAGATTTCTGTATTTTTCTTCGCTTTCGCGCAATTGATCTTCGAATTGCTTGCGCTCTGTGATATCGTGAGCCACAGCAATCAATCCTATAATATTTCCCTGTCCATCATAAAGGGGTGCTTTCGTGGTAAAAAAAGTGTGTGTTATTCCGTTTACATCTATTATGTTATCTTCTAAAGTTTCATTAACCCCCTGTTTAATAATACGTTTATCAACAGCCATTATATCCAAGGCCGAAACTTTATCTGCCATAATATCTAGCTCTGTAAGCCCTATCAATTGTTCCTGATTTTTTCCCAGTAGCTTACAACCGGCTGTATTCATGTAAACAAAACAGCATTCACTATCCTTAACAAAAATAATATCATCAGTTGTATCCATTATTGACCGAAGTAAAGATTCGCTTCGTTCCAATCCTTGTTCAGCTTGTTTGCGCTCGGTAATATCCTGGATAATTCCTACTCCACCTAAAATATGTCCATCTCCAACAATCATAGGTCCAAAAAAACAGCTGATAGGAGTAGTTTTATTTGCTGTTGTGGAAGAATACACATCTTCAAATACTCCCGGACTACCTTCCAGAGCATTCTGAACAAGTCTGAATACGTTTTTATCGGGCAGGTTGAGCATATTAAGACCCACGAGCTTTTCGCGTGAAGATCCGATAATTTTGACGAAATTATCATTGCAGGCAGTAATAACACCTTTTTCGTCAAATGATATAATACCCAGCGGCGAAAACTCAAAAATCAAACGGTATTTTTCTTCGCTCTCATTCAGTTTTTCCTCTGCCTGCTTGCGCTCTTCTATTAATCTGATAAGCGATTCAAACAATTCACTACTGTCAGATTCGTCAGATTCAGGTTCTGAATGGTGGTTCTGATCTGTAGAACCAAGTGCAGTTAAAGCTACTTTAATTTTACCGATGGTTTTCCGTTGATTTTCTGCATCAAGTTTTTGCTTCTGATAAGCATCCCTGAGCTCCTGGGAACTGATTTCTATTGAATTTTGAATTAATTGATTATCTCCATCAAAGTCATTATAGGTATCGTTGATATCCATCAAAATACCCTTTAGCTCTTCCGGTAAATTGTCAGTAGATCCGAAATGCCTTTTAATCTGACGTGTCAGCAGTTTGTTCAATTTCTGTTCCATCGTGATAGGTTTTATACTTCTTTAAAAACTGTAATTGTCATGGTTTGATTATGAAGTTCGCAATGATTTTCAAATGGTTTGATGGGTGATATTTCACCATAAGAGTAAAAGCCTGTCATGCTGGCATTATTTCCTATCACTTCACGCACCATTTCAAGTTCTTCTTCCACGCGTTGCTTCAACACCAGTTTTCGCCCCACGCAACTGATGAGAATTGCAAGATCAGGATCTGAATTTTTCAGACTTATTTTCGACATTTCTGCTGCCCCATTGGCACCATCTATCAGTCGGTCGTTGTTGGCTTTCATGAGCCGTACATATTCACCCTGTGGAATATCTCCGGCAAAAACCATACTTCCATCCGTTTCGTTTACAGCTAAAACAGTTCGAACAAGCGAAGTCTCAGGGCCTTTAATCATCAGACTCAATGGAAAAAGAAGTGCCGAGGCCGGAAGATTGGCAACATGATCGCCAAGATATTTTTTGTATAATTCAAGAGCCGGTTGACCATCAAGTTCATACAGAATATTTCCAACTGATTTGGTCACTTCGCGGTCAACACCAAAAGAGTCCCAACCGCCCATAGATCCATAACCCACCTGAAGATGTTCGCCATAAAATCCAATTGCCAATACCCGGTTTTTTTCACCGGCCTGATTGTAAACAACCACAGTTTCGTTAAAATTGGCCTGATCACCCGCCAGACCACCTGTAATCGAAATCCGGTCATGAAGTTTGCTATTCAACCCTTTGGTAAGCTCACTCCCGTTGATATTTAAACCCTCGGAAAGAATCATCATGTGCACCAAACCTTCTTTATCGAGCGTTGCAGCCAGCTTCTCTCCCACCATAAAGCTATCTTCCATCGAATTGACATATTCTCCGGCAATTTCAATGGTGGTTTTCTCAAAACATACCGCCGTACACACGATGTTTTGATCAAATACCTCTACATCACAAATTTCGCCCGAAGTAGAACAACCAACAATTTGTGCATTAGGATATTCATTCTTCAGATAATCAACATATTGCAGTTCTTTCAGCAAGTCCTTATTGCCAAATACAAAAACCAATTGAGCACAACCGCTCAAGTTATTTCCACTCTTTTTCACCCAGCCTTTTGCACTGGAATAAATGCTTTGTTCTGTTTTCATACGTTGGATTTTTTATTTTAATAAAAATTTTAAAACTATTAGAGTTTATATATAAGTTCAATGGTTAGTTAAGGAATTTATTTAAACGCAAAGTACGCGAAGCTATATTTTACTTTTTATAGTGTTATCAAATATCGGCAAAGTCCGCAAAGTGAAAAACCTGAAAGTTTTTCTTAACGGCTTTGCAACTTAGCATTCTTTGCACCTGTCTGCCGATAGGCAGGATCAACAGAAATTAAATAAATAAATAAATATCAAACTTATTTTCTCTATTGTTTAATGATTTTCTGAATGTAATGTTTTTTTCGAGGCGATATTTAGGGGCGTAGCCCGGAAATCTTGGTAGCTCAAAAAATGATACAAACAAAGGGGCTTTAGCCTTGACATCTTAAACAATAGATTTCAGGGCTACGCCCCTCAATTCCTATTTTATATTTATTTCTATGAAGATTTCAGGGCTATGCCCTTCTTTTTCATATTTATACATTTAATACTACTCTGTATACTATGCGGATAATCATTTATATTAACTCATCTATAGTGCTTAAAAACTCTCTTATTTCCAGTGGTTTAGTCAGATATTTTTTCGCTCCGGCTTTCAACAATTTGTCAATCTGTTGTTGCATGCCATCGGCACTGATAATTACCACGGGAATATCTTTGGTTTTTGGATTATCTAATATCTGATTGAGGACTTCAAATCCATTGATATCAGGCAAATTCAAATCGAGCAAAATTATTGAAGGTTTGAATTCAATGGCCAGTTTCACGGTTTGTTTTCCATATATATTGGTTATCAGGCGAATTAATGGTCGTTGACTCGATAATACCTCTTCAACAAGTTCAATGTTGGGAATATTGTCTTCAATGTATAATACAGTTGCTTGCTTTTCTTTCAACTTCGGATTCGTATCGGTCAAATTATCCAACATTTCCACTATGTTATATTCATTGGCTTGTGGCAGTTCAATCCAGAATGTACTTCCTTTGCCATAATCACTTTCAACACCACAAATTCCGTCCATGGCCTCTGTCAGCTTTTTCACTATAGCCAGACCAAGTCCTGTACCTTCAATATCGCTTTTTTCAGACCCGATTCGTTCAAAAGGCGTGAATAATTTTGGGATATCAATCGATTTAATACCAACACCACTATCAGCTATTGAAATGCGGATAACTAATGTTTCATTATTTGAGCCTGATATTAGTTCCGTTTTGATTTTTACACTACCATTTTCCTTGTTATATTTTATGGCATTATTCATAAGGTTCAACAAAATTTGCTTTAAACTTTGTCGGTCAGCATTCACAAACAGTTTATTTACAGGCGAATCTATAAGTTCGAAATGTATTTTATTTCCGGCAGCTAATGGTTTTATAAGATCAAGCATTTCATTCATTACTGCGTTTAATTGTACAGGTTCTATCGAAATATTTAACTGGCCCGATTCAATTCGTGAAATGTCCAATACCTGATTTATTAATTGAAGTAAATGAGCTCCACTCTGCTTAATGTGAGTTATTCCTTTTTTCTGATTCAGATTAAGTTCACCCATTTCCATCAATTGAGCAAAACCGAGAATGGAATTCAGTGGCGTTCTTAGCTCATGACTCATACTCGATAAGAATTCGCTCTTAGCCTTGTTAGCTCTGTCGGCTTCAATACGGGCAATCCTGAGTTCTTCTTCAGCAATTTTGCGGTCGGTAATATCTACAAACAAAGAAAGTAAGCATAGTTTATCGCCCAAATAAATTTGCTCAGCCGAGAATAAACCGGTGATTTTTTCTCCTGATTTTTTATTTACTATTATTTCAAAATCAATAACTTTTGAATTATGCTTCAAGGCATTATAAATACTTTCTCTGATATCCGGACTATCAAAAAGATTAAGTTCTATTGAGGTTTTTCCTATTATTTCATCCCTTGAATATCCCATTGTTGATACGTATGTATCATTGATATCAATAAAAATACCGTCATCAGCACTATTAATAGCCATTGCTGCTGAGTTTGATTGAAATGCTTTCGAGAACTTTTCTTCCGACATCTGTATTTTCGACATATCTTTACTTACACCAAAAATTACAGGTTGACCATCCCAGAATCCTGCTTTAACTTTTGTTTCTACAGGTATCCGGATTCCTGATTTAGAAATAAGTGGTACAGGGCAAAAATCGGCAGTACCGGCAAGCATTTCACCAACTATCCGACCTGCTTCTTCGCGCCGTTCGGTCGGATGAACTAATAAAACTGATTTCTCAACTAATTCTTCCTTGCTGTATTCGAGGCGTTTAGTGACTGTTTCGTTTATATGAATTATATTTCCCTGTTCGTCAAGCACAAAAAGAAAATCGTCGATGGTATTAAAAAATGTCTCGTAATTTTGTTTGGTTTGTGAAACTAACTTTTCAGCTTGCTTTCTGTCGGTAATATCCAGCGAAATTCCTCCAAGCAAAGGTTCTTTCCCAAATCGTGGAATTGCAAATTTCTGTGTTTGGTAATCGTGCAATTTCCCATCCAGATTTATAAAACTTTCTTCGATAATTTGATAACCGGCTTCCAGTGTCTTTTTATCATCTGACAGTATTCTTTTAGCTGTTTCAGGGTCGAAAGTATCAAATAACGATTTGTTCATCCACTGCGAAACACCTAAACCAGTATCCATGGAATTATTGGCATAAATCATTTTGCTGTCATTATCTTTTATAAAAACAAGAGCAGGCAGATAATCCATAAACAAAGAGAATCGTTGTTCACTTTCAAGCAGTGCAGTTTCAGCTTGTTTTCGCTCAGAAATATCGGTTAATGAAGTAACCCGTACATTTCTGCCTTTATAAAACATCATTCGTCCCATCAAAATACAGGGGAATGTGGTTCCATCTTTTCGTAAGGCGGTAGCTTCATAAGGTTTTTCAGTCCCCGATAGCATATTATTCATCACCATTTCTCTATCTTCAGGTACAATCCAATCAGTACCGTATCTGGTCAACGCTTCTTCGGTTGTATATCCAAACATCTTTTCTGCAGCAAGGTTTTGCTCTATACAAACTCCTTTTTCAGAAAAGAAAATAGACTCAAAAGATGCTTCTGATAAGCCACGATATTTTTCCCTGCTTTCTTCTATATTAGCTTCCGCTTTTTTTCGCTCCGTGATATCCTGCAAGGTGCCATAGGTAGCAATAATTTCATCCTTATCATTTAATCCCAGACGTGCAAAAACGTCAATCCACCGGAAGCCACCATCTTTTGTCAGATACCGGATTTCATGACGACAATATTCTACTTTCCGTAAAATAAGAGGTTCAAATATTTCCGTAATTAGTTGTCTGTCTTCAGGATGAATATAATCCAGAAAAAGTTTTCCAATTGATTCATCGACCGTAAATCCGGTAATTTTTTCCCATGCCGGATTAAGGAACAACCACAATCCTTTGGCATCGGTCTGGAAAATTACTTCGTTAATACTTTCAACAACAGATTTATATTTTTGCTCACTTTCAAATAACAGTTTGGTTCTTTCTTTTATTTTAAACTCCAGATTTGAGTTTAAATCAAGTAATTCGTTTTCAATTTGTTTTCGATGTGTTATATTTTCTTCAACCGAAACATAATGCGTTATTTTACCTTTCGAATCAAATATGGCTGAAATAATCGTTCCTGCCCAATATGATTCACCATTTTTCTTTTTGTTATGAAACTCACCATGCCATTCGTTACCCAAACTGATCGTTTTCCAGAGTTCCCGGTAATCTTCCTTCAATTTTTCACCTGAACTTAATATTCTCGGATTCTGACCATAGAGTTCATCCCTGCTATATCCCGTAACTTTTGTAAAGGCAGGATTTACATATTCAATATTGCCTGCCAAATTAGTAATTATAGTCATTACCGGACTTTGCTCAACGGCCTGAGAAATCTTTTTTAACTCAATTTCCGCCAGTTTTTTCCCGGTAATATCTCTGTATTTCCATAAATGACCACTGTATCTGTCATGAAGGTAGGTTGGAATATAATCGCGCTCGAAATACCGTCCATCGACCAATTCAAGTTCGTCATTAAATACTGCCTTTTTATTGGCAAGTATCTGATGGATATCCGCTACAAACTTGTCGGGGTTTTTAAACAGGATTTTACTTTGTTCTGCTGAATCGGAGCAATCAGCTCCAACCATTGCATCAGGCGGAACAGGAATGCCAAACATATCGCAAAACAACTGATTGGTTAATTCTATTTGACGGGCTGCATTTTCAAGTAAAATTCCTTCCTTCAGGTTGATAATCAGATTGGTGAGAATAGCAGATTTTTGAATTAATGTTTCTTCAGCTTGCTTACGGTCCGAAATATCGATGACATTTGTTGAAACAAATTCCGGTTTATTGTTTTTATCCAGAATAACTTTTGCAGTCATTAAGGTTGGAAATATGGAACCATCCTTTCGAGTGTGATCAACTTCTTCGTAAGTAAAACCCCCATTCGTTCTCAGAATATCTAATATCTCAGCAACTCGTTGAGATTGATCCTGATTATGAACAACATTAATACTTTTTCCTAACAGTTCATTTTCTGCCCAACCCATCATATTTGACAATGCATTGTTTACATACAGAAAATTACCATCCAAAGAAGTAATTGCGGCACCATAATAAGCCTGATCGGCTATAGTATGAAACTTTGCAAGCTCTTCCTCTGCAATTAATTTATCAGTAATATCTGCAGAAATTCCTCTGAAACCAAGCCATTCACCTTTTTCATTGCTTAATTTTATCCCATTGGACGACAAAATCCTTTCAGCACCATCTTTCTTCTCAATAGTTGAAATAAAATTATAATATATATCATTCTGTTGAAAAAATTCTATTGCACGTTTCTTAAGAATATCACGTTGATCAACCTTTAAAAAATCATAATAAAACATTTTGCCGATCATTTCTTCAGGTGAATACCC
>CAIQOG010000081.1 GCA_903873355.1 uncultured Bacteroidales bacterium | reverse complement strand
GGTTTGGTCACAACAGGAGCTGAAATGGTTATTCAGCGCGAGACGGTGAACGAATGCATTGCCATTGGTCCTGCCGTAATGATGAAATTTACATCGCTTCTTACCAAAAAATATGAAATACCTACTCAGGCAAGTTTGAATGCAATCATGGTGGATGGTACCGGAATGTGTGGTGCCTGCCGCGTGAGTGTTGGCGGTCGTACCCTTTTTACCTGCATCGACGGACCGGAATTTGACGCCCATCAGATCGATTTTGATGAGTTGATAGTTCGTTTGGGCGGATATGCCACTGAAGAAAAATTGGCCAACGAAAGATATCAGTAATTCAATAAACTTTAAGAAATGTCTGAAAATAAAGAATATCTTCAAACAGAGCGCGAAAAAGAGTGGCGTGCCGAACTGAGAAAGAAAATGCCAAACAAGGATCGTACGGCCAAGATCAGAACTCGCATGCCTGAACTTGATCCTTTTGTGCGAATCCGTTACCAGGACAGGGAAGTAAACACAGGTCTTACCGCAGTACAAGCTCAGGCAGAGGCTTCGCGATGTCTGGATTGTCCAAGTCCAACCTGTATCGACGGATGTCCGGTGAGCATCAATATTCCCAAATTTGTCAAATATATTGAGCTGGGAAGTTTTCTGGAAGCAGCAAAAACGCTGAAAGAAACTTCAGCATTACCAGCAGTTTGTGGTCGGGTATGCCCTCAGGAAAAACAGTGCGAAGCCACTTGTTTTTATACCCAGAAAATGAAAAAGGATCCGGTGGCTATTGGTCACCTGGAAAGATTTGCCGCTGACTATGAGCGCGAAAGCGGATTTATGTCGGTACCTGAAGTTGCTCCTGCCAACGGAATTAAAGTGGCAGCTATTGGTTCCGGACCAGCTTCACTATCCTTTGCCGGTGACATGGTCAAGATGGGTTATGATGTGACGGTTTTCGAAGCTTTGCACGAAATTGGCGGAGTTTTAAAATATGGAATTCCGGAATTCCGGCTTCCAAACAAAATTGTGGATGTTGAATTGGACAGCCTTCAGAAAATGGGCGTCAAATTCGTCAGGAACTTTATCGTTGGAAAAACGGCCAGTTTCGATGATCTGAAAGAAGAAGGATTTGAAGCTTTTTTTGTCGCCAGTGGTGCCGGTTTGCCGCGTTTCATGAATATTCCGGGAGAAAACTACAATGGAATTCTCTCATCCAATGAATACCTTACCCGGGTAAATCTGATGAATGCAGCAAACGATTTGTTTGATACCCCGATCATTAAAGGTAAAAATGTGGCCGTGATTGGTGGAGGAAATACTGCTATGGATTCGGTTCGTACAGCAAAACGTTTAGGTGCCGAGCGTGCAATGATCATTTATCGGCGGTCGCGTGAAGAAATGCCTGCGCGGATCGAAGAAGTTCATCATGCTGAAGAAGAAGGCATTGAATTTATGAACCTTTGCAATCCGATTGAATATTATGCCAATGAAAAAGGTATGGTAAACGGAATGCGGATTCAGCGGATGACACTCGGCGAACCTGATGCTTCAGGGCGTCGCCGGCCAATCGTGCTGGAAGGATCGGAATATGATATTCCGGTGGATCTTGTGGTTGTTGCCGTGGGAGTTTCGCCAAATCCACTCATTCCTTCGGAAGTGAAGGAACTGAAAGTTAGTAAATGGGGAACCATCGAAGTGAACGAAGAGAATATGCAAAGTTCCATTCCTGAGATTTTTGCGGGCGGCGATATCGTGAGAGGTGGCGCGACTGTGATTTTAGCAATGGGCGATGGCCGGAAAGCTGCTGCCGGAATGGATCAATACATTCAGGAAAAATTGAAAAAATGATTAACGATATTAGATTAACAATTAACGAAGTACTTTACAATCTAAGATCTTTGATCGTTAATCCGTAATCGTTAATCTGTAATCTTTTTTAACTTTACTATTAAATCTAATTATCTATGGCAAATATATCAACCCGCTTTTTTGGACTCGAATTAAAAAGTCCAGTGATAGCTGCAAGTAGCAGCATGACCGGTCATTCAGAACAAGTTCTGAAACTGACCGAAGCCGGTGCCGGAGCAATTGTCCTGAAATCAATTTTTGAAGAAGAAATTTATCACGAATTGCAGGAAGAACTGAGTCTGCGGTCGGATATGCATTCGGATCCCGAATACCTCGATTATTTTGATTATGTGATCAAAGACGAGAACATACGGAAATATCTTCAGTTAATTTCTGATGTAAAATCCAGAACCTCTGTGCCGGTTGTAGCAAGCATCAATTGCATCAGTTCGAGCGATTGGGTATTGTTTGCCCGGAAAATTGAAGAAGCCGGTGCGGATGCGCTGGAATTGAATATGTTCGTTAATCCGACTGACGTTAATAAGTCGAGCGAGAATAACGAAGAATTCTATTTTGATACGATCAGAAAAGTTCTTCAGGTGGTTAAAATACCGGTATCGGTGAAGATCAGTCATTATTTCTCCAATCTGGCCGGAATTGTTCAGAAATTGTCGCAAACAGGAATTGTTGGAATAACCATTTTTAACCGGTTTTACAGTCCGGATATCGATATTGAAAATCTAAACGTTGTTACTACCGATGTACTAAGTTCACCTCACGATTTTATTTTGCCTTTGCGATGGACAGGTATTTTATCAGGAATAATGTCTTGTGATTTAGCTGCTTCGACAGGAATTCAATCAGGCGAAACCGCGATTAAATTTATTTTGGCTGGTGCC
>CAIQOG010000080.1 GCA_903873355.1 uncultured Bacteroidales bacterium | reverse complement strand
CCCTCTAAAAATACTGGTAATATAAGGTTTATAAAACAATTCTATGATTTTTTTAGCATAAGTAAAATTGTATATTTATTTAATTCATTGTATCTTTGTGTAATAATAATTTATTCGTTTTTACTCAAGCATAATTAAAGAAATTATTTTTGTTGACCTTTTGTTCGCAAAATAGTGTAAAAATTTGATTTGCGAGACTGCTTGTCGGTAGTCATATTCAAAGCGACAATTAAACAAATTACGCATGAAGTTTTTTTATAAACCTTATATTACCAGTGTCTTAACCGACCTTTTAATGCTACTGTTAAGTTTTTATGTAGTATTAAACTTAACTCCTACAGCTAATGAGGCAACATTGACTACCTATGCGTGGCCAATGGTTTATTTCACTTTGGCATGGTTTGTTTTATCCTATGCGTTTAAGAGATACAAACCCCTTCAGGATGAGAAGTATTATAAAGTTTCCATTAGGTTGCTGTATGTCAGTGAAATTATTTTCATGGCAAGTCTCGGACTTATCAAGGTTTATTTTCCTCAGTTTTCGGGTTATGTCCTGTTATCAACTACCATAGTTTCGTTTCTTGTCAGTTATTTATTAATTTCACTTTATTATGCATATCGTTTTGCAGTTGAATATCGTGAAATTGAGTTTGTTCCCGATGAGAGATTAAATGCCAAGGTAAAACCGGCAAATCCCTTAGACAAAGAAAGTTACGATCAGCTTTGCAACACGATACTTAATCACTCCGGAAAAAAAGCACTTCAATATCTTTTAAAAAAATTCGATTTATCAAGCGGAAATACTTTTGTTTATTTTTCTGTAGACCCCGACAGTTTACAAATGCAACAAAATTATTTGTACTCAACGGTTATTCAACTTGAAAGACTGAATGACATGAGAAATGTTAACCGTAGATTTGCAATTATCAATGATAAATTACCCGATAATGGTATTTTCGTTTGTTGTTTTGAGTCTAAAAGTACAAGGAAAAAGGAAATTCTTGGGAAACACATAAAAGGTTTGAATTATCTGTTCTACACTTTCGATTTCTTCTACAAGCGGGTAATGCCTAAAATTGTACTAACCAAAAAATTATATTATTTTATTTCTCAGGGTAAAAATAGAATTTTCTCAAAAACAGAAATATTTGGGCGCCTGTTCTACTGTGGTTTTAAAGTGATTGGCGAAAAAAAAATCGACAACCTGACATATGTTGTTGCACAACGCGAGAAACATCCCGAACCTCCTCACAATAATATTTACGGATCACTTATAGGGCTAAGAAGAGTTGGAAAAGATGGTAAAGCTTTTAAAGTTTACAAAATGCGGACCATGCACCCATATTCAGAATACCTACAAGGATATATTTATGAAAAAAACAACCTGAAAGAAGGTGGAAAATTTAAACGGGACTATCGTGTAACCACCCTTGGAGGTTTCATGCGTAAATACTGGCTCGATGAATTACCAATGATTTATAACCTTCTGAGAGGCGATATGAAATTAGTTGGTGTAAGACCTTTAAGTAACCATTTCTACAGCCTTTACAGTAAGGAATTACAACAAAAAAGAAATAAATTTAAACCGGGACTTTTGCCTCCTTTTTATGCCGACATGCCTAAAACACTTTCTGATATTGAGAATTCAGAGATGAAGTATCTTATTGCATGTGAAAAAAGAGGAGTATTTATCACCGATTTACGCTATCTTTTCCTCATTCTGAACAACATCCTCATAAAAAAAGCCAGAAGTGGATAGAGTTCAGTTGACAGTTATCACTGGTCTGTCATAAAACATGCATTAAGCAAACCAACCGTTCTATCAATCACCCAATTACCAAATGGAAAAAGAAGAAGAAAAAATCACGGGTTTACCCGAGAATGCTTATCGTGAGCTAAATCAAGGTGAAGAATATAAACCCGTTATGCCGGCAAGCGGAAAATTTCAAGAAGTAACACCGTGGTCACTTGGAATGGGACTTTTAATGGCGGTTATTTTTTCAGCTGCTGCAGCCTATTCAGGTTTAAAAATCGGACAGGTTTTCGAAGCAGCCATTCCAATTTCTATCATAGCCGTAGGTGCCTCTGCTGCCATGCGTAAGAAAGGTTCGTTGGGACAGAATGTAATTATTCAATCTATCGGTGCATCATCGGGCGTTATTGTAGCAGGTGCGGTTTTTACTATCCCCGGACTCTATATTCTTCAATCAAAATATCCTGAAATTCAGGTTGACTTCTGGCAAATATTCTTCTCCTCCTTATTGGGTGGATTTCTTGGTATATTGTTCTTAATTCCTTTCCGCAAGTATTTTGTAAAAGATATGCACGGCAAACTGCCTTTTCCTGAAGCAACTGCAACAACTGAAATTCTGATGACCGGCGAAAAAGGTGGAACACAAGCTAAGTTATTGATTGTAAGTGGTATTATCGGTGGACTTTTCGATTTTTGTTTTTCAGCATTCAAGCTATGGAGTGAAGAAATCACTACCCGTGTTATACCGGTTGGAGAAATGTTGGCCGACAAAGTTAAGATGGTGCTTAAATTCAACGTAAGCGCACTTATCTTCAGTTTTGGCTACCTTGTTGGACTTCGTTACGCTTTAATTATTACAGTTGGTTCATTATTGTCGTGGCTTGTATTTATTCCATTAGTAAATGAAATAGGTGCACTATCAGCACATTTAAGCGGTGGAGTAAATCCATTTGCTGCTATGTCGGCTGAACAGCTGTTCAAACTTTATGTTCGTCCTATTGGTATCGGTGCTATTGCAATGGCAGGTATCATTGGAATTATCAAATCTTCGGGTGTAATCGGCAGTGCTTTTAAATTAGCATTGGGAATTGGTGGAAAAGCTCATCGAATATCAAAAATTCAAGCGGCTGGCGGAGCTGATGGCCGAGCAGGAAACCGAATCGGAGTGGATTTGGGAGCGGAAAAAGAAACAGCCCGTCCTTCCCTTCGACGACAGAT
>CAIQOG010000079.1 GCA_903873355.1 uncultured Bacteroidales bacterium | reverse complement strand
GAGCCTGAAAATCAAGATATTCCTGATTTTTGGTTTCGTTTACACGGTTTACAGCATGTTCGTACAAATTGGTCATAATCTGCAGACGTTTGTGTAACGAAGTGAACTCAGGATTAATATGTTGAGCATCGTAATCACGAATTATTTTCAGATAATTACCGGTGGTTACGTGGCGGATAGCTGCCACAACCTGTAATTGAGAAGTTCCTTCATAGATAGTCATGATACGCGCATCACGGAAGTGACGTTCGCACGCATAATCTTTCATAAAACCTGAACCACCATGTACCTGAATTGAATCATACGCATTCTGGTTGGCATATTCGCTGGTAAACATTTTCAACATTGGAGTCAAAGCGTCTGCCAGTTTAGAGAATTCTTTGTATTCAGTTTTTTCGTCAGCTTCCAGTTTACGTTCGCTCTCAATAGCTTCGTAAGCCTTGTAAATATCTACAAAACGGGTAGTTTCATATAGCAATGCACGTGAAGCATCCAATTTAGCTTTGATAACCGATACCATTTCGTATACAGCAGGGAATTCAATGATTGCTTTCCCGAACTGACGACGCTCGCGGGCATAAGTCAATGCTTCGTTATAAGCTGCTGCCGAAAGTCCTACAGACTGAGCACCAATACCCAAACGAGCTCCGTTCATCAATGACATAACGTATTTGATAAGCCCCATGCGGCGGGTACCAACTAATTTAGCAGGAGTATTGTTGAATACCAACTCGCAGGTTGGAGAACCTTTGATACCCAGTTTATTTTCAATACGACGTACTAAAACAGTATGATCGTGTTTGTTGTCGGCAACAAAATAAGAAAGTCCGCGACCATCCGAGGTGCCTTCTTCCGAACGAGCCAAAACAAGTTTAATCTGCGCGTCACCGTTAGTGATAAAACGTTTAACGCCGTTCAAATACCACATACCGTCTTTTTCGTTGTAGGTTGCTTTCAGTTGAACAGCTTGTAAGTCAGAACCTGCATCAGGTTCAGTTAAGTCCATCGAACAGGTTTGTCCTTCGCAAACGCGTGGCAAAAATTCAGCTTTGATTTCCTCTGAAGCAAATTCAGCGATTGTTTCAGCACAATCCTGCAAACCCCAGATATTAGCAAAACCGGCATCAGCACGGGCTACCATTTCACCTGACATTACATAAGCTACAAATGGGAAATTCAAACCTCCGTATTGACGTGGTAAAGTAATTCCATAAACACCGGCCTGAGTCAGTGCGTCGTGGTTTTCCTGAGTTCCACGGGCATAAACAACACGGCTGTTTTCAACCTGTGGACCGTCGTGGTCAACACTTTCGGCATTAGGAGCAATAATATCACCGGCAATTTCTCCGATAATTTCAAGTACTTTTTCGTAATTATCAATTGCATCCTCAAAATCGCGTGATGCATAATCATATTTATCTTTATCAGCAAAATTACGCTCCTTGAGGGCAATTATTTTTTGCATCAATGGATGCGAAAGCTGAAATTTTATGGCAGGATTCTCGTTAAAAAAGTTCATTTCTTTTAAGTTTATAGTTTGAAGTTTATAGTTAGTAGTTTTTTTGTGTTTATAGTTTCTGCATTTTTCTTTTACTATAAACTACCTACTATCAACTATATACTATTTACTGTTCTTTTTGTAATACTTAATCATTTTTGGAAGTATGTCTTCAACAGTTCCGGTAATTACGTAATCAGCTATTTGATTAATCGGAGCTTTCGGATCGCTGTTGATAGCAATAATCATAGCACTTTCCTGCATTCCGGCAATGTGTTGAATCTGACCTGAAATACCGCATGCGATATACAGTTTGGGACGAACAGTAGTACCAGTCTGACCAATCTGACGTTCATGTTCAGAGAAACCGGCATCAACAGCAGCACGTGAAGCACCAACTTCACCACCCAATGTGGCAGCCAGTTCGTGTAACAGTTTGAAGTTATCAGCACTTCCAACACCGTAACCACCCGAAACAATAATCGGAGAGCCTTTGATGTTCAGTTTTGATTTTTCCATGTGGCGTTCTATTACTTCAATAACAAAGTCAGTATCGGCAACATATTTCGACACTTCAAGTTTAACGGTTTTTCCAACAAATTTGGCGTCTTTGATTTCTTTTTTCATTACACCTTCGCGAACGGTTGCCATCTGTGGACGACAGTCGGGATTCACAATGGTAGCAACGATATTTCCACCAAATGCAGGACGAATCTGATAAAGCAGATTTTCGTACACTTTTCCGGCTTTTTTATCTTCGTATGTTCCAACTTCAAGCGAAGTACAGTCGGCAGTAAGTCCGCTGAACAAAGCTGAAGAAACACGTGGACCTAAATCACGACCGATTGAAGTTGCGCCCATCAAACAGATTTGTGGTTTTTCTTCTTTAAAAAGATTTACCAGCAATGATGTATGAGGCAATGAAGTATAAGGTGCCAAACGTTTATCGTCGGCCAGATGAAGAATTTCCACACCGTAAGGGAAAACCTGCGCACCAATACCATCAAGTTTGTGACCGGCAGCAACTGCTTCTAATTTACAATTCAGTTGTTTGGCCAGACTACGGCCTTTCGTGAGCAATTCCAGACTTACATCGCCTACAATGCCATCTTCTATTTCAAGATATACAAATATATTGTTCATGGTAAATTATCCTATCGTGTGGTTAGCAATTAATTCTTTCATCAAATCTTCGATTTCAACATCAGCGGCTGTCAGACGTTTACTTTCTTTTGCTGTAAACACTACATTTTCAATTTGTTTTACTTTGGTTGGAGAACCGGAAAGTCCAAGCCACTGAATTTCGTGTTCGATATCATTTACACCCCATTCGGTAATAGTCAAATATGGATGTGAATCATAAAAATCGGTATAATCGTTGCCGGCTTCCTGTTTTTCGGTAGCAGTAGCAGCGCGTTTGAATTTCATGGTGAGTTTTGCGTGACGCGGACGGCATTCAGGAGCAGAACCATTCACGGTAATTACCATTGGAAGGGGACCTTTTACCACTTCAACACCGCGTTCCAAACGACGTTTTACTGTAATTTTATTATTTGACAAATCCAGAATTTCTTCTGCATATGTAATTTGCGGAAAACCTAATTTTTCAGCAACCTGAGGTCCAACCTGAGCAGTATCACCATCGATAGCCTGACGACCGCAAACGATAATATCTACTTTACCTAATTTTCGGATAGCACATGCCAGCGCGTACGAAGTAGCCAACGTGTCAGAGCCTGCGAATTCGCGACCGCTTAACAAATAACCACCATCGGCACCCCGATACATACTTTCACGGATAATTTCGGCAGCACGGGCAGGTCCCATTGTCAGGACGTGTACTGTTGCACCTTCAATTTTACTTTTCAAGCGAAGAGCTTGTTCCAACGCATTCAAATCTTCAGGATTGTAGATAGCAGGAAGCGCAGCACGGTTAACAGTACCGTCGGCTTTCATAGCATCTTTCCCTACGTTGCGAGTGTCGGGTACTTGCTTTGCAAGAACAACAATTTTAAAACTCATGTTTTGATAATTAGATTAATATATTTTGGACTGTTTGATTCTTTTTTTGATGTATTACTTTTTTAAAATTCGCCTAAATATCAGTGTTTTGCCACAGAAAACACACCTACGTAAAAAGCAGCGCAAATGTAACATTTTTTGTTGAATTAGCAACAATATCTATTAATTTTTAAGTATATGGTTGAATCCTATTGAAAATTTGCAGAAGACGACACAAATGAATGACTAAATTCATTTTCTAATCAATAAAGCAAACTCGAACTATTGAGAATATTCTTTTTCAAAACTAATTCATCAAAAAAACACCTACACAACTGAATGTGTAAGTGCTTGATTTTCAATGCGGGTACAACTGATCCACACTATATTTCATTAATGTCAGATGATAAATAGAATAGCCATCTACGTTTTGGATTCATTCTTCTTGTTTTTTATAGAAATACTTCAAAAATTATATAATAACTTTTGAAGTATTTCTATAAAAAGTGGATCTTGTGTAAAAAATTCAACTAATCATTTTATCAAACTTTAGAACTGGAATTTTACCTTCACATCTTTGTTAGAATATGAGGCAAAGCAGAAATCATATAAAATGGCAAATTGATTAACCGAAATTCTTTAGCACTTATAGTTTTTACTTTATCAATACTAAAGTCACCCGACCAAACCCGAATAGCAATATCGTGGTTAGTCTCATTCATAAACTGATGAATAGATTTTAGGTGTGCATTATGACCCGATTTTACTTCAATCGGAATTATTTTTTCATCAAACACAATTATGAAATCAACTTCTGCAGTGCTTCCTCTTTTGTTACGCATCCAGTAATTTTGTTTCAGCCCTATTTCGAAACTCAATGTTTTAAGTTCCTGTGCAACAATTTGTTCAGCAGCCATACCTCGCCATGTATCCATTAAATCTTTATTTATAAGATATTCCTTTTGAATCCTGGAAGCGTAATTTACTAACCCTGCATCTATCCAAAAAAGTTTAGGCATTTTTTTTAGGTCAGAAACTACAGGCATTAATACATTGGTGGTTGGATACACCAATTCCAACAACATAGCTTTATTCAAAGTTCTAAATGCTTCTCCGGTTTCTCTAGCTTTGTAAGGTGATCCGGCAAAACCACCTAATGTAATAGTTTGTCCTGAAAAAGACCAACCTTCTTCCAGAATATATCTGATCACATTTGCTTGAGTATTGCTTTCTGCATATTTTTCCACATCGTTTTTATATGCATTCAGTAATTGATTAAAAATTTTCGAAAGTGCCACAATATCGTTATTGGTAGCATAACGTGCCACGACTTCTGGCATCCCTCCAATAAGTGCATATAAATTAAAGTGCTTCAAAATTACCTCATGAAATGCATTCGGCAGTTCTGCCTTTGTTATCAGATCCACAAAACGACCTTCGCCAATAGCTGTAAGATATTCGATAAACGAGCAAGGATGTATTGCCATATACTCTACCCGACCTACAGGCAATGAAATATGTTTATCAAGCATTGTTTCTAACAACGATCCGGCTGCAATGACAAAAATTTCGGGAGAATCTTCATAGAAATACCGTAATAGCGAAAGTGCATGTGATGATGCCTGTATTTCATCAATAAAGAGTAAAGTTCTACCATCTTTTCGCGTTTTGTTGCAATAAAGAAACAAAAGCGGTAACAGTTTTTTTACATCATCTGTTGATTCAATCAATTGTTTTGAGCTTAACCTTTCCAAATTAACGTAAAGATAATTATCGAACTGCTCTCCAAATCTATTGACAACAGTGGTTTTCCCAACCTGACGAGCTCCACGCAAAACTAATGGTTTTCGATACGGATTCAAAGCCCATTTTTCCAATTCTTTTTCTATACTTCTTATAAACATATTTCAATGATGGATTATTATTGAGCAACAAAGATACGGATATTTTTAAATAAATGTCCTATTGCATAGGTATATTTCATAACATTATGTATTATTGCATAGGTATAAAAAGCCCAAATATGCATCATTACATAGGTATTAATAATTCACATTTATTCTTACATCACTAGTGTCCCATTAAAATTGGGACGAATTAAAAATTAAATAAATTTGGCTCATTAAGCCTATAACGTCAGACTGCGCAAAAACATCAGCGGATGTTTTTAGTTGATAATAAGAAATAAGAAGAATTATTTGCAATAATATACAGCTAAAGCATTGTGTATTAGCATTAAAATTTGTATCTTTATGGTGTAAATCAATACATTACAATTTTATGCAACACATACAGGGCGAAGAGCGAAATCAGTTACAAATCTTCTGTTTAGAGCAAATGGTAGCTTCCGACAGTTTCGTTCGGGTAATTGATTTCTTTGTAGATTCTATCGATTTGGCAAGTTTTGGGTTCAAACACGTCACATTCAAAGAAGAAGGGCGATCACCCTATCATCCGGCGGTATTGTTGAAGTTATATTTCTATGGTTATCGGTATGGTATCCGTTCTTCGCGCAAACTGGAACGTGAAGCCGCGTTTAATCTGGAAGTTCGTTGGTTGCTCTGTGAGCAAACTCCTTCGGCACGTACTATTTGTTCGTTTCGTAGAGAGTATTCAGAAGCTTTCCGCAATATCTTTCGCAAGTTTGTATTTATGCTCAAAGAACTGGGACTCGTTGAAGGAAAAACCATTGCCATCGATTCGTTTAAAGTCAGAGCTCAAAACTCGCTGAAAAACAATTACAATCAGAAAAAGATAGATCGTCAGATGGAATATATTGACGGACGTATCAAGGAATTTGAAGATGCACTAGACGTAGCCGATTCAGGGGAAGTAAAGACAGTGCTCACACAAAAGATAGAAACACAAAAAAAACGGAAAGACAAATATCAGGCTATAGAACAAGAACTCAAAGAAACAGGTAAAGACCAACTAAGCACTACGGATAAAGACGCACAGTCGGTAGTATTGCAACGTGGAATAACGGTAGTAGGTTATAATGTACAGGGTGCTGTAGATTCAAAACATAAACTCATTACACATTTTGATACAGGTGGTGTGAACGATACCAATGCCTTGGCTAAGGTGGCAATTGCCACTAAAGAAGTATTGAAAGTAGAAGAAATGGATGTGTTGGCGGATAAAGGATATCACACAGGAGAACAGATACGGCAATGTGAGCAAAACAGAATCACCACGTATGTGTCGCCCAAAGAACCGGCATCGAATGATCCGGATATATTTCCGATAACGAGTTTTATATACAATGCCGAAAATAATAGTTATACTTGTCCGGCAGGCGAAACGCTGACTACTAATGGTACCTGGCTTACGCATAGCAGCAAAGGATATAAATCGGCTTATAAGTTTCAACGCTACAATACGAAGAAATGTAAGAGTTGTGAACTACAGCCCCAATGCACAAAGAGTAAAACCAATGGGAGGAATATTGACCGAAGTGAATTTGCTGCTGATGTGGAACAGAACAACAAACGAGTAAAAGAGAACCCCGAGTATTATAAGCAACGACAACAACTGGCCGAGCATCCCTGGGGAACAATAAAACGGCAACGGGGATTCGACCATGTGCTTACACGGGGAAAAACAAATGTATTGGGTGAGGTTAGTTTAGTATTTATTAGCTACAACTTAGTCCGATCTATACAAATAACAGAAGGAATAAATGCCTTCAAAGAGCTAATCATGAGAATGATAGCCCTGCTTTGGTTGAAAAGGGCATATTTGAAAGCGATTTAAGCATTCGAAAAATACAAACTAAAATAATACGCTTCGAAAATAAACTTCAGATATGAACCTTATTTGAAGTGAGATAGAATAAAAATCATAGCAAAACGGGAAAATAAAAGGTTTTTGCGCAGACTCACGTTCTTTGACATTTTGAAATTTAGTTTTATCAAAGAGGTCTCTAAGATGAGTTTTGTCGGTTAATGATATGCTCAATATCTGCAAAACTTCATATGTACTTCTATTAAGTTGCATGTCCTTTTGGACGATTGCTACCAGACAATAAGTAGATATGGCAGCATAGATTTGAATCCGAACTGCATTTTCAGTAGTACCCCAGAACTTTTTGATTTTCAGATGTTGCTTTAACCATTTGAAGAAAAGTTCAACTTGCCAGCGATTTTTATAAAGTTCAACAACTTGAAGCGCAGAAATGTGAATCGCATTAGTTAAGAAAACAAACTCACGTTTTTGTTCTTCATCCCGATATTTGACCAATCGAAGATGTTCCGGGTAGTATTGTCTGGGATAAAATCCAGTCAATTCAATCATTACATCTGAAAGTACGTTAACGGGCAATCTTCGTTTCCATTTGACAGGCTTGTATTAAAGATTTTTCTTTGCTCTGACAACGAAGAAAGCTCCTATCTGATGAATCTTATACAGCATTTTGAAGTGGTTGTATGCACGGTCAAATATGTAATATGAACCTGATTCATAGGGAATTTCTTTCATTGCCGTAGAGTCATGAACAGAAGCATCTGTAATATGAAAGAATGCAGGAATTTGTGTCTCTACATCATACAGTGTATGTACTTTGATTCCGCCTTTTTTCTTACGGAACTTTGCCCACCAGAATACGGAAAGGCATAAGTCAATCGTTGTTGAATCAAAAGCGTAGACGTTGCCACCAAGGTTAAAGATGTCAGAGACTCGTTTTTCTCTGGCTTCGTTTACCAAATAGTAGGCAAACTCTTCAAAGATGTGATAATCTCTGTTCTGATTGGCTCTTGCCAGAGAGGATTTCGAAATATTCCTGCCCATCCCTAAATGATAACATTTGGAGTGGTGAGCATCAAGAGCAACAATCAAATCTCTCAGACTTTCACGGTTAGACAATTGTCCAAACATTAGAGCAAGCAGTTGATTCCAACAAGTGAAATGTTTGATGTAGCGATTTGCTTGATACTTATTGACTATGCGTCGAAACTTATCTTCATTCAGAAATGAGATTAATTGAGCAAATACATATTTCTCTTTATTCATTGCAGCCGTATATTTAAGGCAGCAAAGTTAGAAATTGAAATCGTCGCGCTCAAAATTGATACATAACTAACTAAATTTCAAATATTTCAAAGAACTCTTTTATAATTTAATGGGACAGCAATGATTTTTTGAATGAAAGAAAAATCGGTTAAAGTAATTTACATTCCATATAGTACCTTATCAATAGTCAAAAAGAATTCTTTTTCGTCTATTGGTTTTCCAATAAATGCATCAAAACCATGTGCTAAAATAGCTTCTTTATCCGAAATCATTGCGCTGGCTGTCAGCGCAATGATTGGAATATTTTGTAACTTTGCTATTTCTCTGATTTCCTTAAATGCCTGAATTCCATCCATTCCCGGAAGGGAAATATCCATTAAAATCAGATGTGGAGTATGTTTATTTGCCATTAACAACCCTTCTTCACCATCGACAGCTTCCAGGATATTAAACTTGTCTCCAATTATTGCTTTAACTGTCAGCATATTGTCCTGATTATCTTCGACAACCAACACTTTGGGTTTTCCAACAATTCTTTGGATAGGATGTTTTATTTTTTC
>CAIQOG010000078.1 GCA_903873355.1 uncultured Bacteroidales bacterium | reverse complement strand
GGCAACCGGTGGTAGTGCAAGTGCAGCACTGGAACTCTTGACCAAGTTTGCACATAGCACGGTTTATGTAAGTTTTTTGATTGAACTTACATTCCTGAACGGACGCACTCGCTTGCAAGGCGCAAAAGATATTCATTCGTTGATACAATTTTAAAATTAACCACTAAGCCACTTAGTCCACTAAGTTACAAATAGAAGTTTCTATTATTGTAATTCCATACTTAGTGATTCTTTGTAATCTTAGTACCTCAGTGGTAAAAAATGGAAAAACTTACAGTTGTAAAAGTCGGAGGAAAAATTGTGGAAGAGCCGACAAGCCTGAAACAATTACTATCCGATTTCTCAAAAATAAAAGGCAATAAAGTGCTCGTTCATGGTGGCGGGCGCTCTGCAACTGCTATTGCTGCCAAACTCGGTATTGAAAGTCAGATGGTAAATGGCCGCCGTATCACCGACGAAGAAACGCTGAAAGTGGTTACAATGGTGTATGGCGGATTGGTAAACAAACAAATTGTTGCCGGGCTACAGGCTATTGATGTGAATGCATTGGGACTTACCGGTGCCGATATGAATTACATGCTATCAGAAAAACGTCCGGTGAAAGATGTGGATTACGGCTTTGTGGGCGATGTAAAACAGGTAAATGCCAACATTCTTGCCGATTTGATTTCCAAAGGAATCGTTCCCGTGCTGGCACCGCTTACCCACGATAAAAAAGGCAACTTGCTGAATACCAATGCCGATACCATTGCCGGTGAAGCTGCCAAAGCATTAGCGAAATACTTTGAAGTGACTCTGATGTTCTGCTTTGAGAAAAAAGGGGTGTTGATGAGCGAAACCGACGACGAAAGTGTTATTGCACAACTCACACCTGCCCTTTTCGAACAATATGTGGCTAATGGAATTATCAATGGCGGCATGATTCCTAAGTTGGAAAACTCTTTTGAAGCATTAAATGCCGGTGTAAAACAGGTGGTTATAACCCGTGCCGACCAAATACATACTAATTCAGGAACTAAAATAATCCTTTAAACATGAAACGAATCTTTTACTTATTGATTTTATCACTTATGATATCAAATGTCGGATTTTCACAGGAAATTATCAAACTTTATCCGAACGGACCCAAAGAAAGTAACCAAATCGCAACCCCGGAAAAATATCGCGACAAAGAATTCTTAATAGATATTTCAGAACCAAGGATGTTAGCATTTCCAGCTTCGAAAGAAAATGCAAACGGTACTGCCGTTTTAATTTGTCCGGGTGGTGGATATGCAGGGGTTTCACAAATCAAAGAAGGTTCGGAATTTGCCAAATGGTTCAACGATCTGGGAGTGACTGCTTTTGTGCTTTATTACCGCATGCCAAACGGTCATACCCAGGTACCACTGACTGATGCACAAACTGCATTGGCAATAATCCATAAACGAGCCAGAGAATGGAATATCGACAAAAAGAAAATCGGTATTATGGGATTTTCGGCAGGTGGTCACCTGGCTTCAACCGTAGGTACACACTTTAAAACTGCCATCGAACGTCCGGCCTTTATGATTCTGGGATATCCTGTTGTTACTATGGATAGTACATTAACTCATAAAGGTTCACGGAATAATCTCCTTGGCAAAAAACCAAGTGATGAGTTAGTGAAACTCTACTCAAATGAACTTCAGGTTACAAAAAAAACGCCACCAACCTATATCGTTCACGCCAATGATGACAAAACGGTGCCTGTAAAAAATAGTATTCAGCTTTATGAAGCACTGAAAGAAAAGAAAATAGAAGCTCAACTGGATACTTTTGCTAAAGGCAGTCATGGTTTTGGAATGCGAAAACGTGGAATTCCTGTCGACAACTGGCCTGAATTATTGAAAACGTGGATGAAAAAGAATAAATTAATCTGACAAATGCACAATCAGGAAGAATCTAATGATGCGGTAGCACTCTTGCAGCAACTTATTGCCATACCGTCATTCAGTCGAGAAGAAACTGCTGCAGCTGATTTTTTGGAACGTTACATAGAACTAAAAGGTTATGTCGTTTCACGAAAAGACAATAATATTTGGATGTTAAGCCCTGATTTTGACTCAGCTAAACCAACCATTTTGCTGAATTCGCATATTGATACTGTAAAACCTGTTGCTGGCTGGGTTCACGATCCGTTTACACCTTTACTTGAGAATGGAAAGTTAAACGGATTAGGTAGCAACGATGCGGGAGCAAGTGTTGTAAGTTTGTTACATGCATTTTTCATTCTTACTCAAAGTCAACAGGCTTATAATCTTATTTATGCAGCAAGTGCAGAAGAAGAAATTTCCGGTCAAAATGGTATCGTATGTTTGCTGAACGAATTACCAAAAGTTGACTTTGCCATTGTGGGTGAACCGACCCAAATGAATATGGCTGTTGCTGAAAAAGGATTGATGGTGTTGGATTGCACAACAACAGGAATAGCCGGTCATGCTGCCCGCAACGAAGGTGAAAATGCCATTTATAAAGCTATGCAGGATATTGAATGGTTTCGCACGTTTGAATTTCCAAAGAAAACCGATTTACTCGGACCGGTAAAAATGTCTGTCACTCAAATCACTGCCGGAACGCAGCACAATGTTGTTCCCGATAAATGCAGTTTTATAGTGGATGTGCGAAGCAACGAAATGTATTCCAATGAACAAATTCTGAATGAGATTCTTACAAATGTAAGTTGTGAAGTTCAACCCCGTTCTACACGACTGAGTTCTACTGCCACTCCGCTAGAACATCCGGTTGTGAAGCGTGGTCAGGAACTAAATCGTATACTTTTCGGTTCTCCAACATTGTCCGACCAGGCACTTATGCCGTTTCCAAGCCTCAAAATGGGACCCGGTGACTCTGCACGTTCTCACACAGCTGATGAATACATTCTTTGTTCTGAAATTGAAGAAGCAATAGAAATTTATGTTCATTTACTAGATGGAATAGAATTTTAAAAATCAGTTTCATTCTTTACCACCAAAAAATTTGATTTAAGGTGTAAGAAATTTTCGGATTTTAAGTCTATATTTAAGTAAGTTTCTTCTGAAGTCAATTTTCAAAATTATCTTTTCTTAAATCATTCCAGTCTATGAAAAGAATCAGCTTTCTGCCAATCCTTTTCTTTGTGTTTTTTGCTCATGCACAAAATATTACATTGAAAATCAAAATTCAGACCGAAGATAATACTTGTCAGTCTGACTTTACTACAAAGAAAATAGTAATAAAAAACACCGCAATCACAACTTCAAGGCCGGTTAAAACTCTCACTTCTCAAAAATGCGAGAACGAACTTCTTATTCCGAAAATAACAGCAAAGTACCAATTGAAAGTTACAGCTGATGCATATTTGCCTGATTCGTTGAATTTTGAAATAACTGAAAATTCAACAGAGATTAAATTACCGGATATGCAGCTACTTGCCCGCAAAAAAGAAGTAAAGTTGAACGAAGTTACTGTTGTCGGGAATAAGCAGGAATTCATTAAAGTAGATGCCGATAAAACCACTTATTTAGTGAAAGGTAATCCGAGTCTGACATCAGGTTCAATGGAAGATGCACTCAAAAAGATTCCCGGTGTAATTAAATCTGCTACTGGTGATCTGACTTTCAATGGTAGAAATCTGGCTGTATATATTGATGGTTCGCCCGCTAATTTATCCGGTGAAGATTTAAAGGCTTTTTTGCAGGGATTACCGGCTAACTCTATTGATAAAATTGAACTGGTAGAAAACCCGGGAGCCTCCTTCGAAGCTAATACCAATGGGAGTGTGATTAATATTATAACCCGTTCTGTGGCTCTGAATTCATTTAACGGCACGCTTAATTTACATTACGGTAATAGTTTGGGGGAAAATAAATACTCACCGTCGCTGCTTATGAACGGGAAAGTTAAGAAAGTGAACTGGCAACTTCAAACAGGTTATAATTCACACGAAGTAGCTATTCAAACCAAAACTGACCTGACTTACAATGAAAATAATGACAAGTTAAATGGCCTTGTTTTTACTCACGATGGAATTTCAAACCAACTGAATAATAATTTCTACTTCAGACCCATGGTCAATTTCAGGTTAACACCAAAATCAAATCTGATTTTTAACTATAATTTAAATATAGCCAACAATTCTAGCAACGATTCAACAAATAATTTCGCGCAAAACCTACCAGGCTATTCTCAATTAAATTACTATTCGTTGTACGTGAACCAAAACCGAAATGCAAATCACGAAATAGTGGGAAAATACAAAACTCAGTTGGATTCTGCCGGTGCAAAGAATCTTCAGATTACAGGCTATTTCTCAAATTATACACGCAACGGGAATGCAAACTCATCGATGCCACAGATACCAAATTATGGTATCAATTCTGTAAATCTGAATCTGACAAATGCCTATGTAAAATACGATGTCGATTTAAAGTTTAAACCCATACAGATAAACACCGGCGGAAAGTTCAGTAAAGCACTGGCTCACAATCTGGGACAATACAATTTATCGAGTCCGACAGCTGATATTTTTACAAACAGACTCTATATTGATAACCAGACAAAAGACTTCAACTATGATGAAACCAATTTTGCTTTGTATCTTGAAGCACGTAAGAAGTTTGGAAAATTGAGTACCACGGTTGGTGTGCGTATGGAGAATTTTTTATACTCGGGCAAAGTTGCAAGTAGTACAAGAGCTTATGGTGACACCTTGCTGAATATATTTCCAACAGTAAATTTAATGTACGAATTCACTCCTGTTTTAAACGTACGTGGACAATATTCACGGAAAATTTCCGCACCATCTTACAATACACTCGACCCGAATAGTTCAGGCTATTTCGACCAGTACACCGGAACTGTTGGTAATCAAAATCTTAAGCCGAATTTCTACGACAATTATAACCTGAGCTTTACGGCATTCAACTTTGTAAGTCTGCGTACAAGTTATTCATTTACAAAGAATATCTCAATGATGACTTCCCAATCCTTTAAAGACTCATTATACAGCAATCAAACTTATAAGAATTACGAGAATATCGGAAATTTTAATGCATCTCTGTCGTTTCCAATTCCATTCGACCTGATTACGAAAGGTCCTGATTTCTTCAAGAAACCTATGAATTTCAACGATATGAGTTATCTGTTTTTCTATGTTGGGTACAATCTACAGAATATAGCCGGTTATGTATATTCAGATGGTAGTAAAAATGCTCAACCCTATTGGGTGTTTTACGCAAGCACACATATCAATATGCCGTGGAAATTAAAACTGGATGCGCAGTATCAGTTGATTCCTAAAGGAAATCTTCAAATTTACACATTGCAAAAACCGATTGAATATTTTCTGGTAGATGTATCACGTAGTTTATTGAAGAACAACAACTTAACCCTTACAGCTGAGGTAACCAAATCTTACCCGCTCCAATTGTCGTTCCCTACTGAGTTTACAAGGACTGATTTTTACAATGCTTATGATGGACTAACGTTCTGGTTTAAACTGTCGTACCGCTTTGGGAAGTTCCAAAGCAAAGAGGAGACTGAGATTAATATTGAAAAGAAACAGATTGAAGGAGCAGGAATGAATATCAAATAGTAAGAATTTGAATCTATGTATAGAAAAAAGGATTCGATAACTTTAAGTTTTTCGAATCCCTTTTTTTATTAAAGCCTGTAACGGGCTGACAAGCATAACCCATCGGATGCCACGATAATTCCGGGTGCTAGATAAAGTCCGGGACGAAAATCGAGGGATAATTTCAGAGGGAATTTAAAATTATATTCTAATCCCACCTGTCCAAGTAAACCTGCTGCAAAAACAGAGCTGTAAATACCTAAGCCCAAACCCGGACCTGCATACAATTTCATACCATCCGCAACTGAAGGTATATTCCATACCCATTGATAAATACCACTTAATCCTACACCATAGGCTGTCAACCCCAAATCAGCTTCCAATCGATTTGCACTACTGAGCGGATGTTGATAACTAAGCTCTCCGGAATATAATCCGATACGAAGACCAATGGCCTTTTGATTTTCCTGAGCACAAATAGTACTCATAAATACTACGATGAACAACGAAAATAAAATTACTCTTTTCATACTTTGAATTTTTTAAATTAAGCTATAGATATTAAATCTCTCATATATTTAACACGTTCAACAATAATCACTTTAATGGTCTGTTTATCAACACTTTGATAGACTCAATCACTAAAAGTAAAAATAAATTCCGAGTTATTTATCAGACAAATATAGTAACATAAATTAAACGAGTACAAAATAAAACGAAATTTCTTCTTAAATAAATACAAAATAACTGTGTTTTGCTTCATAATGTGGTCGTTCGGGTACATCCACGGAAGATTTCCAATAAAGTAATTGTATAACCTATTAGTTGCTGAATTAATTAAACATTAAAACCACAGGTTTGACAAAGTTTTTCAGTTATAGTATTGTTGGCAAATCCGTTACGGATTAGCTGAACTCTTTCTTTATTCAAAATTTTATCTAATTCTTCATCGAAAATGTTTCCAAGATTCATAACTGCATCCGCATCCAAACAGCATGGAACCACCTGTCCATCAGCCAGAATTGCAATGTGGTCACGGAGTGCATAGCAATGTTTCTGAGTTTGTGTTCCGGTCTGCTTTTCGTCCGGCCATTCAAAACGGGGTGCACGTTGCAGAAAAATATGATCAACCAACTTTATGCCATTTCCACTTGTATTTTCCTGCAACTTATCTTCTGTAAGATTGAATTTTGAAGCTATTCTACTTATGAAAAATGAATTAAATCCATTGCTCGTCTCACTGGTAGTATTCCAGAGACGCAAACACATATAGGTTTTTGAAGCTACCTGTTGTGCAAATTCGAGCACCGAATTGAGGTAATCATCCCATTTTTCTGGAACTATATTCTCCTCAGCATCGTGGAGAGAAATGTTTATTTGACGGACAGCATGTCTGAAAATTATTTCCTTTTTTCGTTCCAGCAAACCTCCGTTGGTAGTGATGTTTACATTCAGTCCTGCAGTTTCAGCAATAGTCAGAATTTCATCTAATTTTGGATGTAAAAGGGGTTCTCCGAGCACATGCAGATAAATGTAATTAGTAAAAGGGCGGATTTTCTCAACCACCAAACGAAACTCATCTGGCGACATAAATTTGGTTGCCCGCGCTGTTTTAAAACAAAAGCTGCAATCGAAATTGCAGCTATTTGTTATTTCTATATATATTTTCTTGAATCTCAATTGTGTATTTTTCTTAGTGATATGATGACTTTGAGTCATCTTATCACTATTTGCTAATTTATCGGATTCCTGAAATCAATGATATTGTGAATGGAAAGTATGCCAACAACCTCTTCTGTTTCATCAATTACAGTCAAAGTAGTTATTTTATTCAAATCCATCATTTCCAATGCATCTGTCAGTAATTCATCCTGATTAATCCGTTTGAAACCGTGAGTCATAAAATCGGCAGCTTTCAGGTTTTTTAGTTCGTCAAATTTCTGAATTGCCCGACGTATATCACCATCAGTTATAATTCCAATTGCTTGATTTTGTGTATTGTAAACCATCGTCATACCCAAACGTTTGTTACTCACTTCGTATATCACATCTTTGAAAACAGTAGTTTCAGATACTTTTGGAATATCGGTAAACATCTCGTCTTTCACACGCGAAATTAAACGACGACCTAATGCACCACCCGGATGATAAAGCGCGTAATTCTCAGCTTTGAATCCCCGGCGTTCCATGAGGCAAATAGTCAGTGCGTCACCCATAACCAGGGTAGCAGTAGTTGAAGTTGTCGGTGCTAAATCGAGTGGACAGGCCTCTTTTGTGACTCCGATATTCAATACCAATGCAACTTCCTTTGCCAAAGTTGAATGTGGATTTCCTGTCATGGCAATCAGCTTACAGCCGATTTTTTTCAATGGTTCAACTACATTCAGAATTTCGGAAGAACTACCACTATTTGATATCAGCAATACAATATCGTTTTTGCTTACCATACCCAAATCGCCATGTATAGCCTCAGCAGCATTGATAAATATTGATGGTGTACCCGTAGAAGCAAGCGATGAAGATATTTTATGTCCAATAATGCCGGTTTTTCCGACACCCATGATGACTAATTTTCCTTTGCCGGTATAAATCAGTTCAACCACTTCGTTGATTTCTGGTCCTATTTTTTCAGCCAACTTCTGGAGTTCACAAATCTCCTGTTGGAATATTTCTTTGCTACGTTCAATAAAATCCATTTTCTATAGCTTGCTAATAATCATTTCCACAAATTCTCTAACACAACCTTCACCACCTTTTTTCTTCATTAGAATTATGCCTGGGATATTTTTAATTGCATCCAACGCATCAGCCGGACAAGCAGCCAAACCAACAGAAGAAAGCAATTCAAAACAATTCACATCGTCGCCAATATAAGCCACTTCAGCAAGTGAAAATCCATCTTTATCACATATTTCTTTTACAGATGCCAGTTTTCCACCTTCACGTTTTCCCTGATACAGATAATCCAGTTTCAGTTTATTGAACCTTCGTTCAACCATTTTAGTATTTTCGGAAGTGATAATTCCGGTTTTGATTCCTTTTTCGCGAATCAGTTGCAAGCCCATTCCGTCGTGAGTATTGAATTTTTTCAATTCATCGCCTGCTTCGGAATAATACATTCCGGCATCGGTCAACACTCCATCCACATCGGTAAGAAAAAGTTTAATTTTACTTGGCAGTGGGCAATGGGCAGTGGGCAGATGACTGCTGACTGCTGACTGCTGACTGCTAACTGCTAACTGTTTAGTAATATTGTCAATAGCAATTGCCTGTTCAAGAATCTCCCGGATTTTCGACAAGTAAATCTGATTTGGTCCATCGCTAAAAGCATGCTCAGGATCGGGATGAACTTCGGCAAAAATAGCATCAACACCAACCGCCAAAGCAGCCCGCATCAGATATGGGACCATTTCACGGTTGCCACCTGTTGATGTGCCTTGTCCACCTGGCTTTTGAACAGCATGTGTGGCATCGAAAACAACTGGATAACCATAACTCCGCATTTCCACCAGTCCGGTCATATCCACAATCAGGTTATTATAACCAAAACTCGAACCACGTTCACAAAGGAGAATATTCTCATTGCCCGAATCACGAAGTTTGTCAATTACATTCTTCATGTCCCACGGTGCCATAAATTGCCCTTTCTTCACGTTGACAATTTTGCCAGTCTTGGCAGCAGCTACGAGTAAATCTGTTTGGCGGGAAAGAAAAGCAGGAATTTGAAGCATATCAGCCACTTCAGCTACCGGAGCGCACTGCCATGTTTCGTGAACATCAGTAATTATAGGTAAGTCGAGTTCGGTTTTTACACGTTGGAGGATTTCTAAACCACGTTTCATTCCTAATCCACGGGGCGCTTTTACGGAAGAACGGTTTGCTTTATCGAAAGATGATTTGAAAATCAGATGGATACCTAAATCCTGACAAATTTCTTTGAGCTTTGCAGCCACTTCCATTGTCATTTCTTCCGACTCAATGGCACAAGGACCTGCAATCAGTACAAAACGGCTGTTTCCACCAATATCAAAGCGGTTAAGAACATTTATTTTGTGGGTTTCAACCATATCTCAATTTTCAATTAAATAATTTTCAATTATTGGAAATCAGCACATTAGAAAATTGGGAATTAGTTAGTGTATACCCTCACCCAATCCACTTCAATTTGACCGGTTCCGGCATGATTCTTTTCGGGTATAAATGAATTGAAAGCCAGATACATTTCCTGAGCAGGTATGTTGCTGGCTGTACGATAAACCTCGAGATTATTAATCATCCAAATCAGTTCTTTTTCCGTCCAGATTAACGAATAGATATGAAACAACCCTGGATTAAGTCCTGAAATTTTAACTCCATCAAAAATATTATTATTTGCATTTCCGACATTGATTTTCTTTCCATCGAAGTGGAATATCTTGACATTTGGAAGTTTATCGTCGGCACCAAGCCAAAAAGCATGATTTATTTTTCCTGAACAACGGATTTTTGCACGAATAACTCCGTATTTCTGTCGGAATTTTTCGGCAGTCTGTAACACATCTGAAGTATAGTGGAATTCCTTTTGAATAAAGCCTTTCTGGGCATGCCATGCACGTGCTGTTACTTTCTCATGTTTGGTTTCAAGCTTTAAAATACCGCTTAGAACTTCCACATTCCTGCCTGAATTGTTTGCTTGCTTTTCGTTAGCAAAGGAGTGATCTTCAATAAGATTAGCACTTTTGTAGTGAAATCCGAAGTTCCAGTGTGATTTATCGAGTGTATTCCATTCAAACTCATCCTGAAAAGTTAGTTTCAGTTTACAATATTTATCAAAACGTTCCGGTCTCTCATTTACATAAAATTCAACATCTGGATTTTTCGCCAGTTCGTAGAAACGTTCCTGTTGCTGAAACTCAGGTGTTGAATGCCAACGCTTTTTATTTTCCCAAAAAGCATTTGACTCCATAAATTCAGGAGTGGAGGCTTTGATTTTAAGGTCTTCGTATTCCTTGATTATAAATGAATTATGAAAACGAACATACGTTTTATATCCTTTTGATTTCTCATAGGCCTTCATCCTTTTGAGCGATTCTGAAGCTTTTACCTTTTTCTTATCTCCAAGAAATTCGTATTCGGGTGTAGCCTTAAAGTTGAGATATTCAACCAATTCTTCAGATTCACACATCTGATAATAAAGCTGAATGGCAGGTGAATGTTGAAGTTTTTTATATTTTTGGGTTATTTCAAACTCTTCAGTATCTTTGTATCTCCTGTTTTGAAGGGTTTTCTTCTTCTCCTGAAATTCTGCAGATTTCACAATATGAAAAAGCTTATTATACTCTTCCAGTTCTACAGATTTTTCAACCTCAGCATACCTTTGCATAGCCAGAACTAAATCAGCTTCGTTCTTTTCAAGTCTGGCTGTAGGAGTTATACCTCCAAAGAGTTTTTTCCAAAAAAGATTCATGCGTTCATTTTTATTTTTTAATACTAGTCGCAACTTGCCTGACAGCAGTCAGGTGGAACTCATCCCGCTAAAACGGGATTCGTTTCATTATTATTCACAATTTATAACCTGCCAACCGGCAAGCGGGTTCATAATTCATAATTGAAACTCTTTCATGAATTCTTGAATTGAGTAATGAGCTCCATACATTCATTAATATCCTGAACAATAAGTGGTTTATAGTTTTCAACCGGTATAAACAATTCACTACGCATTAGCTCAATCTGGCTCAGGAATTGATTATAAAAACCTTCCTGATTGACGATTATTAATGGCTTTTTGTGTTCTCCAACTACAGCTGAAGTTACAATATCCAGCATTTCGTCAAGTGTCCCATAACTTCCGGGCAATACCACAAAAATTTCCGAAAGTTCTTTCATGGTTGCCTTACGCTCACTCATGGTTTCCACCGAAATAAGCTGAGTTGGCAATGAACTTTGGCGATTCATGCGAACAACTGCTTGCGGGATGACACCGATTATCTGACCACCTTTGCTGGCCGCACCTTCGGATACTGAATCCATCAAACCACCCGTTGCACCTCCATAAACAAGCGTATCACCACTTTCGGCAATTAATTGCCCCAACCGGAATCCGACTTGCTTGTATTTGTCGGCAATATGATTACTGGAGGAACAAAAAACAGCTATATTCATCAATTCTCAATTAAACAATTTCCAATTTCCAATTCTCAATGGTTTTCATTGGGAATTGGAAATTTGAAAATTGGTAATTTATTAAGCGTCTATCTTTGCGTAAGTTGCATTTTCTTCAATAAACTGACGGCGTGGAGCTACATCATCGCCCATCAACATTGAGAATACGTGGTCGGCAGTAGCCGCATTATCAATAGTCACCTGACGTAAAGTGCGATTTTCAGGATTCATGGTGGTGTCCCACAACTGAATTTCGTTCATTTCTCCCAAACCTTTATAGCGTTGTGTGTGAACTGCTCCTTCGACACCACCACCATATTTTTCAATAAACATCTGTCGTTGAAGATCAGTCCAACAATACTCTTCTACCTTACCTTTTTTACACAAATAAAGTGGCGGAGTGGCAATATACAAATAACCGTTCTCAATCAACTCTTTCATGTGACGGAAGAAGAAGGTCATAATCAATGTTGCAATGTGGCTTCCGTCCACGTCAGCATCTGTCATGATTATGATTTTATGATAACGTAATTTTGCGATATTTAGTGCTTTGCTGTCGTCTTCGGTTCCAATTGTGACACCTAATGCAGTATAAATATTTCGAATTTCTTCGCTTTCCAATACCTTGTGCTGCATGGCTTTCTCCACGTTCAAAATTTTACCGCGCAAAGGCAAAATGGCCTGAAACTGACGACTACGACCCTGTTTGGCTGTACCTCCTGCCGAATCCCCTTCGACAAGGAATAATTCGCATTTTACCGGATCTTTATCAGCACAATCAGCAAGTTTTCCCGGCAATCCACCACCCGAAAGCGGCGATTTGCGTTGAACCATTTCTCGTGCCTTGCGGGCAGCATGACGCGCAGTTGCAGCCAGAATAACTTTTTCCACAATAATGCGTGCAGCTTTCGGATTTTCTTCCAGATAATTTCCCAACGCTTCGCCTACAGCCATGTCCACAGAACCCATTACCTCGTTGTTTCCAAGTTTGGTTTTGGTCTGACCTTCAAATTGCGGCTCCTGCACCTTGATAGAAATAACAGCAGTTAAGCCTTCACGAAAGTCATCACCACTAATCTCGATTTTCAGTTTTTCGAGCATTTTGCTGTCTTCAGCATATTTTTTCAATGTACGTGTCAATCCACGACGGAAACCTGCAAGGTGAGTTCCACCCTCAATCGTATTGATATTGTTTACGTAGGAGTGAATATTTTCGTTGTACGAGGTGTTGTAAGTCATGGCAATCTCCACGGGAATACCATTTTTTTCGGTATTGATATGGATTACACTGTCAATCAGTTTTTCGCGGGCTTCGTCGATATATTCCACAAATTCTTTCAATCCTTCAATAGAATGGAAAACTTCTGATTTGAATGCACCTTCGTCTGTGAGGTGACGTTTGTCGGTCAAAGTCAGCGTAATACCTGCATTCAAATACGCCAATTCACGTAATCGACCAGCCAATATATCATATTTATAAACTGATTCAATGAATATTGTATTATCTGGTAAAAATGTTGTTTTAGTTCCATTTGTTGTTGAAGTCCCGATTTCTTGTACTGGAAATTTAGGAACACCACATTGGTATTCCTGCATATACAATTTCCCATTACGTGAAACTTCCACGCGTAAATCAGTAGAAAGTGCATTCACACACGAAACACCCACACCGTGTAAACCTCCGGAAACTTTATAGCTATCCTTATCAAACTTACCACCGGCATGAAGCACAGTCATAACTACTTCCAATGCTGATTTTCCTTCTTTTTCGTGCATATCCACCGGAATACCACGACCATTGTCGATAACTGTAATGGAATTATCTTCGTTTATAAATACCTGAATAGTATCACAATGTCCGGCCAATGCTTCGTCGATTGAATTATCAACAACTTCGTAAACCAAATGGTGTAAGCCTTTTACACCTATATCACCAATATACATCGCAGGGCGTTTGCGCACTGCTTCCAAACCTTCCAGCACCTGAATGCTACTTGCGCCATAATTGGCACTTGCAGTGTTTCTTGCTTTTTCTTTTTCGCTCATTTTTATTTTATGTTATTTAATTTCAGTTGTTTATAGGTGATTTTTTTCAATCATTTCAGTATTGTATTAGTATCCAAAAAAACAGACAAATATACAATATATAATTTGAATTACCGAATTAAAATAATGTAAAGAATCTCAAAACTGACTTATTTCCTAAACAATACTCTAAACGCCTCTTCCACCTTCTTCACCCGCACCAATTCTATATTCAGTTTGGTCAGATTGATGCTTTTCAGATTAATATCAGGGATAATCATTTTTTTGAAACCAAGCTTTTCGGCTTCCAGAATGCGTTGTTCAATGCGGTTGATGGGGCGGATTTCGCCCGAAAGACCTACTTCACCGGCCATGCAAACCTGTTTCTCGATAGCCAAATCCACGTTTGAAGAAAGAATGGCCGATATAACCGCCAAATCAATTGCAGGATCGTTTACCTTGATACCACCGGCAATATTGAGGAACACATCTTTTTGAGCAATTTTAAATCCGGCTCGTTTTTCAAGAACCGCCAGTAACATATTCAGTCGGCGTAAATCAAAACCCGTACTGGAACGCTGTGGTGTACCATAAGCCGCCGAACTGACCAATGCCTGCACTTCTATCAGAAACGGACGAATGCCTTCGATAGCCGAAGCAATGGCGACACCGCTAAGCCCTTCGTGATTTTGAGAAAGAAGGAGCTCGGAGGGATTGCTCACTTCGCGCAAACCATTTTGCTGCATTTCGAAGATACCGAGTTCCGACGTACTTCCAAAACGGTTTTTAATCGGACGCAAAATGCGGTACATATAATGCTGATCGCCTTCGAACTGCAACACTGTATCCACGATATGTTCCAGCACTTTCGGACCGGCAATACTTCCTTCTTTAGTTATATGACCAATCAAAAACACCGGTGTAGAAGTGGTTTTACAGAATTTCAGTAAATTGGCGGTACATTCGCGGACTTGTGATACTGAACCGGGTGAAGATTCAATCAATTCGGTTGAAACTGTCTGAATAGAATCGACAATCACCACATCAGGTTGAATATTCTGGATATGAACAAAGATTTGTTCGAGGGAAGTTTCACTTACTATATAACAATCGGGATTATCAAATTTCAGACGTTCGGCACGTAATTTCAGCTGTTTTACACTCTCTTCTCCCGAAATATAAAGTGTGCGTTTGCCTTTAAGATTCAACACTACCTGAAGGACCAACGTAGACTTACCAATACCTGGCTCACCGCCAATAAGCACCAGCGAACCGGGAACTAATCCACCGCCCAATACACGATTCAACTCATTACAACTGGTATCTATGCGGGTTTCTTCATCTGTTTCCACATCAGAAATTAATATGGGTTTTTGTTTGGTGATTTCCACACCTGCCATTTGAAATTTTGGAGTAGAGTCCTTGCTGATTATTTCTTCCACATACGAGTTCCACTCACCACACGACGGACACTTACCTATCCATTTAGGAGAATCGACCCCACAGTTTTGACAAACATATACTGATTTAGTTTTGGCCATTTTTTGGGTTGACTGATAAATTTAATGATTGGTTAAGTAGAATTATCATATCAAGTCAACGACAAATTTAAACATTTCAATCGAAACTACAAAAAGCAGGAAAGTCTGACTGGCTTTTCTGATTCTGATAAATTTTGTTACCTTTGCAACTCCAAAATGGCTCCGTAGCTCAGCTGTATAGAGCGTCAGATTCCGGTTCTGAAGGTCATGGGTTAGAATCCCATCGGG
>CAIQOG010000077.1 GCA_903873355.1 uncultured Bacteroidales bacterium | reverse complement strand
CATTTCGGGATACAATTCAGAAATCAGCATATTGTTGAATTCGCCTACAATACTGGCCAGATAAGTCATTCCAACGCCGGCTTTCATGCCATTCACCGCATTGGGTGAAATCATTACTTTCACATTCTCGTGATTGATAATGCTTTTCTCAAAATTCTTCGGGATTTGAAGGATGATATCTGCTTTATTGTTTTCAATGCTTTTGAGAGCGTGGTTATAATCCGTTGAAATATCAGTTAAGCGGAAATAGTTTGACGAAACAATGGTCTGCGTCAAACGCCGGGAGTATGATGAATGATCATTGTCAATCACACTCAGGTTCAGGTTTTTAATTTCGTAGCTTGCCGCCCACGGAAATACCAGCAGTACCATCAGCGGAAACATAAAAATCATTTTCGGCAAAAACGGATTCCGAATGATTTGTTTAAATTCTTTTTTTAATAAGTATTTTATCATATTAGATTTTCTATTAACTGTCAACTATAAACTATTCCAAACGTACTTTAAATTTCTTCAGACTTATTGTTACCAAAACAGTTGCCATCAGTACCAAAACACCCACATCTTTCAGTACAGCACCGAGCCCAAGCCCTTTAATCATAATGGTTTTCACAGCATCGATATACCAGCGTGCCGGAACGAAATTAGATATAAATCGTAGAAATGAAGGCATATTCTCAATAGGGAAAATCATTCCCGAAAGCAGCATAACCGGAATCATCAAGCCCATACCGGATATCATCATGGCTGCCAATTGTGAATTGGTAACGGTTGAAATTAGAAGTCCCAATGCCAGTGCAACAAAAATATAGAGTAACGAAACAATAAACAAACTGATAAAACTCCCTGCAACAGGCACTTTCAGCACGAAAACTGAAAGCAGCATAATGGTTGCGAAATTAATTACTGACAGTACAAAATAGGGTGAGATTTTCGACAGAATTGTGTACATCGGTTTCATGGGCGAAACCAGCAGAATTTCCATTGTTCCCATTTCTTTTTCTCGAACAATGGCTATGGACGTCATCATGGCGCAAATCAAAATCATAATCATTCCCAATACGCCCGGTACAAAGTTGAATGCGCTCTTCATTTGAGGGTTGTAAAGCATTTTTACTTCAGGCACAATCATGCCACCACCCGATTGAGGCTGTGAAATATCCTGCTGATAGTTGGTGATGATATTCGAAGCATAAAACATAAAGGAGTTAGCCGCATTCGGGTCAGTTGCATCGGCAATCAACTGAATATGCGATTTTCCGGTATGTTTCAGATTTTCTGAAAAATGATCCTCAAAAATCATGGCGAGCTTAGCTTTCCCATCGCGGAAAGCGGCGTCAATCTCGTCCGAATTATGGACAGTGCCAACCACATCGAAATACTCACTGGCATTTATACGGTTAATAATCCGGCGTGTAGCTTCATCGCTGCTGGTGGAAAGTACCACCACTTTGGTGTTTTTTACCTCCTGCGACAGCGCAAAACCAAACAGAATAATCTGTATAATTGGCATCATCAACAAAATCATCACTGTGGCTTTGTCGCGGAAAATATGGTGAAATTCCTTTCGGATAAATGATAGTAACTGTTTCATTTTAATCGGCTTTACGGGTTGATTTTCTAGCTAACTGCTGGAAAACTTCATCCATATTTTTTGCTTTAAATTGCTTTTTGAGATTGTCGGGCGAATCAAGTGCCTCAATCCGACCGTCAACCATAATGGAAACACGGTCACAATACTCGGCTTCGTCCATATAATGAGTTGTCACAAAAACGGTTATTCCCTGAGCGGTTGCATCGTAAATCATTTCCCAGAATCGACGTCGGGTAATCGGGTCAACACCTCCGGTTGGTTCATCCAAAAACACTACCTGAGGCTGATGAAAAATGGAAACCGAGAAAGCCAGTTTTTGTTTAAAACCTAACGGTAAGGATTTTACCAACTTATCACGTTCGTCTTCAAACTTCAGCTTTATCATCAGTTCATCAGTTTTTTGCTTGATAACCTTGTCGCTCATGCCATAAATTCCACCAAAAAGCTCCAGGTTTTCCCATACTTTCAAATCCTCGTACATCGAGAATTTTTGACTCATGTAACCGATACTTTTCTTAATCAGTTCGGGTTGTTTGAAAATGTCGTATCCTGCTACCGTTCCTTTGCCTTCAGTGGGAATGCTGAGTCCACAAAGCATGCGCATGGCAGTGGTTTTTCCGGCACCATTGGCGCCCAGAAACCCGAAAATTTCACCCCGTTTCACTTCGAAAGAGATATTATCCACGGCAGTGAAATTGCCAAACCGTTTGGTCAGATTTT